>CBFGPU010000512.1:0-3053 GCA_965650715.1 uncultured Haloferula sp.
ATTCAATTCCTACGCCGGCGATGAAACCCTGCATGATCCGGAAGGGGTGGTGAAGACCGCGGACGTGGGCTTCAACATGCTGCAACTCGACTTCGAGAAGAAGGATCAGCCGCGCACCGTGATCCTGAAAGGCAAGCGCCTGAACCTGCTGAATCCCGAAACCCTCGCGGTCTCGGGAGAGGGCATAGAACTCGTTGGCAGCGCGAAGGCCCTGGGCTCCGAGGCCATCTCCTTCCAGGTGAAGGCCACTTCGAGCAAGGCAGCCGGAGATTTCCATGTCGTGGCCGCTCACCGCTATCATGGCACGAACTTCCTGAGCCCGCCGATGCCCTTCAGCGTGGGCACCGCCTACCTGCCGGAGATCCACGAATTCGCCGATGTGGAGTACGACGCTTCCGGCACCCGGAAAGACGGCAAATGGGAAGGAAAGCTGGTCCTTCTTTTGCAAGGAAGCGGGCTCGATCAACTCAACGAAACGAACGGCAAGGTTCTGGGAGGAGGGATCGACACCACGAAGAGCAATGTCGCGATCACCTGGATCGCCGAGGACGGACGCAGTGCGAAGGCGGAAGTCACCTTGAACTCGACGCCGAGCAGGGGTGCCGCCTTCCTGTCTTTCAAGGTAAAGCCGCTCATCGACGCCGGGGCGGGGACAGCGCCGCCACCGGAGACCGAGGAGGTGCAGAGCCGTCCCTTCAAGTTCAGGTTCATCAGCACGCCCTCTCTCGTTCCTTGGTCGCAGCGCGAATTCCTGGCCAGCGGGAAAGCCAACAAGGCGGCGGACAAGACCACGTTCTCCGGGACCTTCCAGATCGTGCTCCAGGGGCAGGGTCTGGATAGCCTGAGTCTCGAGACTTCCGAGCTTCGCGACCTGGAGAATTCCCTCGCAAGCGGCGTGACCCGGGTGGGCGCGCGCAGCGACGGCATGGTGGTGCTGGAGTTCGATGTGGCCGCCTGGGAGGTCAACAGCAAGACCGCCTACCTGAAGCTTCCCCTGATCGACGCGCCTTCCAACGCGATTTTCACTCAACCGGCGAAATTCCGGCTGGTGACGGAATAGGAACCGCGGTGCTGCGAATCCACCTCAATCTAAGCCCTTCCCCCGATGCCCCGCCCCCGCAAACGCCCCAGACGAAATACCGAGGATAACCCGGTGGACGCACCGGCTGCGGTGGGAGCAGGGCCCTTCGGGCCGCATGATCCCCATCACCCGCCGGGTGGTGGCGGGGGCCCATTCGGACCCCACGATCCCCATCACCCGCCGGGTGGTGGCGGGGGCCCATTCGGCCCCCACGATCCCCATCACCCGCCGGGTGGTGGCGGGGGACCTTTCGGACCTCACGATCCCCATCACCCGCCGGGCGGCGGCGGGGGCCCCTTCGATGCGCGAGGTCCGCGCCGTCCCGGCGGTCTTGCGTTCGAAGCCGAGGCTGTGCCAGCCCGGGAGGTCGCAGGGGGCCCGGCATCGGGGGTCCCGCTGAGGCCGACTTTGGCAGCGGGCTATCTGGCGGACCGGGCCGATCCTCGCGACCACGGGGTGGAACGTTTGATCGCTCTCGCGGGCAAAGGCAGGACCTCGCCCGGGAAAGTCCTGGAGGGCTTCCTCGCCAAGCCGGCGAGCTTGCCGAAGGATCATCTCATCGAGGTGAAGAAGTCTCTCGGGGAGCCGGTCTCGCAGTGGCCTTTCCAGAGCTCCCCGGCTCACGTGGTGAGTTCGATGGCGGAACATGCATTCTGGCAGGCGACGGGCTCCGCCACGCAACTCTCGGTGCTGTTCCTCTACAAGGTCGCCCGGGACCTGATGGGGATGAGTTCCGATAGCGGGGCCGCCCTGCGCGACACCTTGAAGGCGCTGCGCAAATACGGATGCCTGCCGGAGCAGGCTTGGCCGCTCGAGTCCCGCTGGCTGGAGGAGATGCCGCAGGTCCGGGACATGGAGGCGGCGCGGCCTCATCGGGGCGCGGAATTTTGTCGTTTGGACCCTGCGAACCAGTCCGGGGACCGCACCTTGGAGGTTGTGCTCGCGGTGCTGGCCGCCGGCTTCCCGGTGGGCTTCGGGGTCACGATCTACAAAGGGATCGAGAAGGTGACCGGGCCGGATGCCGTGATTCCGACACCGCGCGGGGAAACCTGCAGCGTGCTCGGAGGGCAGGCCTTCCTGGCCACGGGCTACGAGATCACCGGCAATGCGGGCAAGACCCTGAAGGGCAGGCTGAAAGTGCGCGGCAGTTGGGGCCGCGAATGGGGCGAGGAAGGCGAGGCATGGCTGCCGTTCGAATACGTGACCGGGCAGCTGGCGAGAGATTTCTGGGTACTCTGTCCGATCAAGAGGGAGACCACGAAAGAGAAGAAGGCACCCGCCGCGCGAAAAACCACCAGAAGGAGAAGCTCATGAGCGATCAAACCGACACCCCGCCGCCGGCGAAATTCGCTTTTGGCCAGAAGCTCCCGCTCGCCGGCGGGATGTCCGAGACCCCGATCATCGTCACCTCCAACGAGGCGGTCGCAAGCGTGATCTTCGACAACCTCCGCGCCGAACTGAACTCGCCCGAGGCTCCTCTGAGCACCCTGTCGGTCGCCGCTTTCGAAGTGGAGGCGATCAACCCGGTCAACGAAGCTTTCCTCGGCTATACCGTGGACCTCAGGGCTGCCTGCATCAAGAGCGCGGGCAGCCGGGCCACGCTGGTCATCCAGGCGGGCGGGGCCGTGTACACGAAGGAACTCCCCTACGGCAGCGAGTTCACCGGCGACTTCTCCGCGCAGTTCTTCAGCTACGAGCCGCGCGCCGTGAGGGATCCGGAGTTCGCCGATCCGGCGCTCCCGCCGCTGACAATCATCGCCACGCTTTCCGTACAGCGGCTGGATGCCGTGAACGACTCGATCCTGTTGGCAGTGGACAGCATCGATGTGGGCGCAATCCGCGGCTGAAGACCGCCCTGCCCTCCCCTGTCATTTGGCACCGGGACCGAGGACGGGCGGGTGGAAGGAGTGGCCCTGGTCGCCGATGGCGACTTTGAGGCGGCGCTGGTATTCATCGCGGGGGATCTCCTGGC
>CBFGPU010000513.1:0-3052 GCA_965650715.1 uncultured Haloferula sp.
TTCCTTGCCGCTGAAAGGTGCTTGAGGACCACCGCCGTGAGCCAGGCGTGGGAGGCTTCATCGGCGTGATCGAACACGACAGTCCCCGCACCCGAGGCCGCGAGGGCCAGGCGCTGCGCGAAATCCGGCTGCCCGATGGCCCGCTGCAGCCAGTCATCCTGGGCTTCCACCGTGCGGGGCACGGGCGAGAGCTACGGCGGAAACCCTGGAATCCAAACTCTAAAATCCAATCCGACCCATCTAACAGCCCATAACCGTCCGGAAAAGCCGAACGACGCGTGGCCTTGCGCGCCGGGGAGGGTTCCGCGAGGCGTGGAAGGACGGTTGCTCCCTTGCACTCGGCTGACTCCTGCCCTGTCGGGAGTTGAAGCCTTCCGCGGGGATGCGGTCCGATGTATCGTCAGAACCGGCGCCGGCATGCAGGGTTCCATGCCCGGCCCGACTCTCAATTGTGCGACAACTCCGGCAGCGGCGGGGCCCCGAAGAGGGGGCAGTCGTAGTCGAGCGAGGGTCCGCTGGGCGGGACCGGGAGTGTGGCGGGGGCGAGCCAGGTCGGGATGCGGCGCGTGATCTGGTCGCGGCGGTCGGTCAGGCGGAGGTAGGGGCCGCTGTCCTTGTGCAGCTCGATGATGGCACCGCCGGGCACGGAGTGCTTCCACATCGGGGGCAGGGCACCCTTCTTCTGGCGATAGCCTTCGAGGCGGAGCGCGGAGAGGGTGGAGAGACGGCGCCAGGTCAGGCGGCGGTGCTGTTCGCAGAAATCGAGGATGAGCGAGGCCTCGCCGGCGGAGACGGCCACGGGGATGCCGATCTGGGGTGGCAACTCGCCGACGCGGCGGGTCGTGTTCCAATGCCGCGCGAGAGCGACGGAAGCCGGCGGGAGCGTCGAGTTCTGCTCGGCGAGCAGGCGGCGGACGGTGCGGATGCGCGGATAGAGATCGCGCCAGAAGCGGGGATCAAGCGAGGCCTGCGCGGCGGCATCCGAGATGGCGGAGAGACGCGTGCGTTCCGCCCAGGCGGCGACGAGGAGCAGGCCTTCCACTTCCGGCACCGAGGCCACGTTGCGCTCGGAGATGCGCTCGTCGAGGCGGGCGAGGGCCATCGTGTCGAGCCGTCCGGCACCGGCCTCGCGTTCGACGATGGTCAGCACCCGGAGTTCCGCCTGGGTGAAAGCCTCGCGGCGTTCGTAGCTGGTGGCGGGTTCGATCTCGGAAAAGACATGGAGGAGGACCTCCGCACGGCGGATGGTTTCCGGACCACGGTTCTCGGAGGCGGAGAGTTCAAGCTGGCGGACCTGCACCTCCACCCAGATCGGGAGGACATGGGCACCGATGACATTGGTGCGGGAGGCGATGGTGGCCTTTTGCCAGTCCACCTTGTCGAGCCGGGGGCCGATGACGGGAGCGAGGCTTACCGCCACGTCGCGCGGGCGGTCGAGGTTCGGGGTCGGCGTGCCGTCGGGAGCCTTCTCCGTGTCCACGGCGAGCTCCACCAGCACGAGCTTGTCTTCGTCGGAGAGGGTGCGGTTCTCCTTCGGGAAATTCTTGCGGAACTCGGTGACGTGCTCGGCCGTGCGGACCATGCGTCCGGCGTCTCCGAGGACGGGGCCGAGCAGCACGCCGACGAAGAGGAGGCAGGGCATCGCTCCGGCGGCGAGGAACAGGCCGCCGCCGGCGAAGCGGGTGACCAGCTTCGGCCGCTTGCGCATCACCTCCATCAGGAGCGCCTCGATCTTCTTGTGCCAGCCATCGCTGCCGATGAAGGAACCGTGGCCTTCCTGGCGGAGACCGCGGAAGATCCGGCGGAGCGCCTCGCCCTCGTCGTTCACTTCCCCGGCCCACGGGAGCTTCCTGGCACCGCGCACCACTTGGATCGTGCGGACGTCCCAGATGACGCCGCCGAGCATGGCCATGGCGATGTGCTTCAGGACGCGGGATTTCAGGACCAGAGCTGCCGCGAAGGCGGAGATGGAAGCGGTGACCGTGAAGAAGGGCCGCAGCAGGGGCAAGTCGCGGAAGACGAGAAGGTCGATGATCTTGCCGCCATCCATCGGAAGCACCGGCAGGAGGTGCAGGGCGTTCAGCGCCACCGCCATGCCCGCCGCGTCGAGCAGCCACAGCGGCGTTTCCGGGCGGAAGTAGCCGTGGGCGAGCATCGCCAGGCCCGCGATGAGGCCGGGCAGGGGACCGCCGAGGGCGACGACGAGTTGCTGCCAGGCGGGGGCGTGGAGCTTGCGCCCGCGCTCCGTGGCACCGGTGAAGGGGATGAAGAGCGGCGGGATGCCACGGTAGCCGAAGAGCCGCATCGGCAGCCAGTGGCCGGCTTCATGCAGGGCCGAGAGCACCACCACGGTGAGGGCCGTCTGCAGCGGTTGGTCCTGGCCGAAGAGGAAGATGAAGAAGGCGACCGTGCCGGCGAGAAGCACCAGGCGGCGAACGTGGTCGATGGGGCTGGAGGCGACCGACTGCAGGGCGCGGTAGCGGGTGAGGTCTTGCTCGACCGCTTGGTTGAGCGAGAGGCCGACCGCACCGCCGATCCGTTCCGACTCATCGACCTTGGCCTTGGCCGGGGCCGCCACATCGCGACGGCTGGTGGAGCCGAAGTAGCCGCCGCGGAAGAAATCGCCGAGCATCGGCAGCACGCGCGAAGGCAGGCAGGCGAGCCGCAGGCGGAGCACATCCGGATCCTGGCGGGTGGGGGTGAACTCCCGACCGGTGACCAGCGCGGCGTGACGGGCCTCCTCATCGGCGGCCAGCATTTCGGTGAACTTCTCGATCGGGGGCAGGATCCGTCCCTGCTCGCCACGGATGCGGGCATAGTGGTGCTTCCACTGCGAGGTGACGGTGCCGAAGAAACGCTGCACATCCCGCCACCACGAAGGGGGATGGCGGGTCAGGCGCCGGTCGAGGGTGACTATCAGCGTGCCATCCCGCAGGGGCGTGAAAAGCGAGAGGGAGACGCGGGGACCCGCGCCGGAGACCGGTACCGTGCGCTCGATGGTGGCGTAGGTCTTCTCTTCGTCATTCACCAGGATCCAGCGGTGGGCTTCCGC
>CBFGPU010000514.1:0-3051 GCA_965650715.1 uncultured Haloferula sp.
GCCGCGGTCCTGAAGGCGCAGCAGTCTCTGAAGAGCGACCTGGACAGCATCGACGAATTCGCCAGCTCCTTGGAAGTCCGCGGCGACGTTTACCGCCTGCTCGGACGCTTCGAGGAAGCCCGCGACGACTACAAGCAGGCCATCGACCAGCTCGACAATCGTCCGGACCGCTGTCTCCAGCTCGGCCGCCTGCACGCCGGTTACGGCTCGGTGCACGACCAGCTCGACCATCCGCAGCGCGCTGCCGAACTCTGGCAGGAAGCGATCCGCTACTTCGAGATGTCGGATCCGCCAGCCTCGCTGGACATCGCCGCCATGTCGAACAACCTCGCCGTCCTCAAGCGCAATGCGGGCGATGTCGAAGGGGCGGAAGCCGAATATCTCAAGGCCCTCGAAATCCTCCATCGCGAACTCGGTTCCGACCACGAGGAAACCGCCGCCGTCTGCAACAACATCGGTGCTCTTTACCAATCCGCCGGCCTGCACGAGCAAGCCCGCGAGATGCACATGATGGCGCTCGAGGCACGCCGCAAGAATTTCGGCGACAACCACCCGGACACCGCCCAGTCTCACAACAACCTCGCCTTGGCCCTGCTTGCCACCGGCGATAGCGCTTGGGCGCGCCGTCACTTCGAAAAGGCCGTCAGCGGCTTCGAAGCGCTCGGAGTCGAATACTCGTCCGATCTGGAAGCGGTCGCCGAGAACTACTGCGCGGTCCTGCGAGCGGAGGGCGATGAAGCCCACGCCGAGGCGATCGCCGCACGCGTTCCGGGCGGACTCGCGATTCCGGAACCGGAGCCGGCTTGAAGCCCTCAATTTCGCGCGGACGCGCGCCGTAGCAGTCGGGAGATTGGCCTTTGATCGGATACGGTCTTCGGTTAATCTCCCGTTCGCTGCCTGCCCGTGTCTATGAAACCCCGGCCCCAGCGTGTAGGAGCATGGATCGGCTTCCTCGCGCTTTTGTCTGTTTGCTGGTATCTGGTCCCGAACCCCGCGGATGAGCCCTTATCTCCGGCGGAGGGCCGCGTCCCTGGATCGACCCCGACGGGAGCGGCAGAGGCGGTTCCGGCATTCGCCCCGGTGGCGAAGACGACATCGCCGCCGCGCCGGGAAGCCTCCGCCGGAAACGCCACCGCCGCCGCCGCGTGTGACCACTGCAAGGCGGGCACCGCCATTCCCGCGGCCACCCTTCCGCTCGCCCTTGATTTCGTGAAGCGCCTGGCCGCGATGCCCGGCGAGATCGCCTTCCCCTTGCCCGATGGCCGCGAAGCTCGAGGTGTCATCGACATGCGCGTGCCCGGCCCGGACGGTGAGATCGACACGGTCTCCGGCCATCTCGTTCAGCCCGGTCCGGGACGCTTCACCTTCACGAGGGAACGCTTGGCCGGTGTTTCCCATCCGATCTCGGGCACGGTCGAGATCCTTGCGTGCGATACCGCCTACCGCGTCGAGAAGCGGGAGCAGCAGCCGCATCTCGTCGCGCTTCCGGCTGATGCCGTCGTCTGTCGCGGAATGGCCGTGGACGAGGGTGGGGAAGTTGCGGAGTTGCCCTCGGAGCACCCCACCGCGATCCCGATCCCGGACTATCAGAACGGGGTAATTCCCTTGGAAAGCCTCCCCGGCGCGGCCGCGGTCGCCTATCTGGATTTCGATGGCGAGCCCGGGCCGCACCTCCACTGGGGCAGCTTCGACGCCGCCTCCTACAATTTTTCCAACAGCCGGATCAAGGCGATCTGGATTCGCGTCGCGGAGGATTTCGCGCCTTTCAATGTCAACATTACCACCGACCTCGCCGTCTATCTCGCGGCCCCGGTGAACAGCCGCCAGCGCTGCATCGTGACGCCTACCAAGGACGCCGCGCCCGCCGCCGGCGGGGTGGCGAATATCGGCTCCTTCAACAACTCCAGCGAGATCTCCTGCTGGGTTTACAACAGCAGCACCGACAAAATCTGCGCGGAGACCGTCTCCCATGAACTCGGTCACACCCTGCTCCTGCGCCACGATGGCCGGTCATCGCCGGTGGAGGAATACTACGACGGACACGGCGGCACCGGGACCGTCTCCTGGGGGCCGATCATGGGCTCGGCCTTCTATCCGAATCTCACCCAGTGGTCGAAGGGCGAGTACACCGGTGCCAACCGCTTCGAAGACGACCTCGCCATCATCGCCGGCTCTAACAACTCGATCGACTACCGCCCCGACGACTCGGGCGCGACCGTGGCCACCGCGCGCTATCTCGAAATCCACGGCGTGGGAAACACCGTCTCCGGCCAAGGGCTTATCGAGTCCACCGCCGACTCCGACGCCTTCCGCTTCCGGACCAGCGCGGCCGGGACGACCTCGATCACGGTGAAGCCCGTCACGGCGGGGCCGAATCTCGATGTCCTCGCGGAAATCGTGAACGCTGCCGGAATCGTGGTGGCGAGTGCCAACCCCGACACGACGGTGGATGCGACGGTGAGCGGCTCGATCCCGGCGGGCGAGTACATCCTCCGGATCTCCGGCACGGGAATGGGCGATCCCGCCACGACCGGCTACACGGATTATGCTTCGATCGGTGCCTACTCGCTGACCGGCAGCGTCGCGAATGCCGTGAAACCCGACCGCTTCACGCTGGCCGAGACGGCACCCGCCGGAACCGTCCTCGGCAACGTGACGCCGCTGCTCGCCCATGGTGCCAACCCGCTCCAGTTCACCGTGGCCTCCGGCAATACCGGCGGTGCCTTCGCGCTCAATGCCTCGACCGGGCAACTGACGCTCGTCACGCCCTCTGCGATCAACTTTGAAACGCTCTCCACGACTTGGGAAACCCCGGCTTGGTTCGAGATTTTCGTCAACGTCCAGGACCTCGCGAATCCCGCCCTCGATGAAGTCCTCCGCGTCGTCGTCCACATCACCAATGTGAACGAAGCGCCGCTGGTCACCGGCGGCTCCATCGTGATCCCGGAGCGGCTTGGTGCCGGTAAGGAACTCTTCAAGGTGACCGCGACGGATCCCGACCGCTTCGATCGCGTCGCTTCCTTCCAGATCATCGCCGGGAACACGGGGAAC
>CBFGPU010000515.1:0-3048 GCA_965650715.1 uncultured Haloferula sp.
CGGGGCGGGCAATACCCGCAGTGCGGCTCGCTACCGGGCCGATCCTCGGAGCCGCAATGCCGACATCGGATTTCGCGTTGTCTGTGCGGTGGAAGCGAATCCGCCGCCTGCCGCGGTGAATCTGCCGCCGGTGGAGTCGAGTGCCCCTGCACCCCCGGTCGGGGAAGCGCCTGCGCCGCGAACCGCTCCCAGATCGGGTCATGAGGAAAGCGTGGTCCGTTCGGTCGGAGGAGCGGTGATTGGAGTGTTGATCAAGGGGTTGCTGTGTTTCCTCCTGCCGGTGGCGCTGGTCATCACGCTGGTCGTCAGGGCGGTGAACCGGAGAAACTCTCCCCCCCCGGGGTCGGATGCTTTCTTGCGTCGTCCCGACAGGCCGGTGGCGGCTCCGGTGCGCAAGACGCCGGACGGTTTCTGGATCCGGGGCGACTGGCCGGAGGGAACCCTGCTGACGGTGAGCTATCTCGTCGCGGGGGCGGAGGTGGTGAAGGAAATCTTTTATCGGCCGGGTGAGGACGGGCAGTACATCTTCACCGGCGGAGATCCCGGGTCGGTGAGCGTGGTGGCGGGGGACCATCCCGCGGATTCGATCGCGCCCCCGCCGTTCCCGGGTCCGTCCGAAACCTTCGAACGCCGCCGGCGGGACGACGACGACAACGGCCGTCCGCGTCCGCCGATCTTCCCGTCCGCTTACTGAGGCACCGTGTCACGTTCGCGGTCATTTTCGGAGTTCGGGGCTTCGGTAGCGAAGGAGCTGCGCCCGCAGGCCTTCGTCTTCGGAGCGAATACGCGGCGTCCTTGGTTGGCGGCGCGGAGCCGGAGGAGTCTGGAGGCGGCGGGATTCGCGGTGGCGGAAGGCGTTCCTTCGGGGGCATGCCTGCTGTTGAAGGCCGGGGAAGTACTACGTTCACCGGAGCTGTTCCAAGCGCCGCCGGAATTGCCGGGGCGGAGCCTCGTGGCGGTGGGGCTGCCGGTAGCGGGGGAATGGGCGCGGTTCCATGCAAAGCACGGCGGCGACTATCCGGCCGGGCTGCCGCCCTTGCTCTGCGAATGGCATTCGTCGGGGGAGACCGCCTCGGCGCGGATGCGGGGAGACGGTCTGCCTGCCGATATCCGGGCGGTGCACTGGCCGTCGCTGGACCTGGCGGCGACGGACGAGCGCCTTTGGGTGTATGAGATCGTGACGAGTCTCCAACATGGCGGGGCGGAGAAGATCGCCCGCGATCTGGCGCTCGCCTTGCCGGGGCACGGGCTGGCCTCGCGGCTGGTGATCCTAGGCAAGCCGCACCGGCAGAAGCTCGAGGCCCCGCCGGGAGCCTTGGACCTTTCCTCACGGGCGAAAGGCGAACGGGTGACGATGCTGGTGAAGCGGGCCATCGCGGAAGGAGTGGATGTCCTGCATGTCCATCTCACCGATGCGGAGGAGACGAGGGCTCTGGCGAAGTCGGGTATCCCGGTAATCGCGACGGTCCACAATACGCGGCAAGGCTGGCCGCGGGGTTGGGAGACCTTGGGCAAGGGCGATGTCGCGCTGATGCTGGCTTGTTCGCAAGCGGCGGAGGTGGAGTTGAGGGCGGCGATGCCCGAGGTTCCCGTGCGCACCGTGTGGAACGGGATCCGGCCGAACGAGTTTCCGGAGACGTCGCTGCCGGGCGCAGAAGAAGAGTTCACGCTCGCCGTTGTTGCGAATCCGCGTCCTCAGAAACGGCTCGAGCGCTTGCCCGGGATCGTGGCGGCGGTGCAGGCCGAACTGGCGGCGAGAGGGATCGCAAAGCGGGTGCGGCTGGTGATTGCCGGGGAGACATCGGCATCGCTGACCGAGGCAGTGGAGAGCCGTGCGCTGGTGGATCGGGAGGCGGAGAAGCATGGCATCGATGTCGCGTGGACGGAAGGAGCCGTCCCGGTGCGGGAGGTGCTGGCGAATTGCCATGCGCTGGTTTCGTGCAGCGCCCACGAAGGATTGAGCCTGGCGCATCTCGAAGCGCTATCGAGCGGACGGCCGGTGATCGCCTGCGATACAGGCGGCACACGGGAACTCGCTTGGCGGAATCCGGCGGTCGCGCTGCTGGATGCGGAGGCCTCCGCGGCGGAGTTCGCCCGCGTCGTGGTGGAGGTGTTGCTGGATCCGCCCTCATCCGCGCACCGCCTGGTGTGGAGGGACTTCACGGCGGAGCGGATGGCGGAACGGGTGGCGAGGTTTGCGAAGGCCGCGGCGAGCGGCCCGATGGCGGAGCGCAAGACCATCTGGTTCGTGTCCAACAACCTTTCGATGGGTGGAGCGCAGTCGTCGCTGAAGCGGCTGGCGAAGTCGTTCCATCGACGCGGCTTGAACGTTCGCGTGGCCTTGTTGCAGGAATATCCCGAACATCCGACGGCGGGTCGCACGGATCTGTTAGAACATGGGATCGAGGTCTTCGTGCCGCCGCCAGCGGGTTTGATCGGGGCGCAGGAGGCGGTGGATTTGATCCTGGGGGAGATGGCGGCGGAGCCGCCGGGGGCGGTGGTGTTCTGGAACGCGATCACGACCCACAAGCTCTTGCTCGCGGAGGCGCTGCCCTTCGCCCGGGTCCATGACATCTCGCCGGGAGAAATGTGGTTCAGCTCCTTCGAGCGCTGCATGGAGAATCCGCCGCCGGGACTGCCGTGCCGGGTGCCGGAGGATTACGGACGTCTGTTAGAGAGCTTCACGGTGAAGTACTCCGCGGAGGCGAAGCGGGCCGAGGCGATTGGAGCGCCGGTGAAAGTAATCCCGAACGGCGTGGTGATGCCGGAACATCCGCGGAGGCGAGTGAAGGTGGCGGATCGCTTCGTTTTCGGCACCGCGGCGCGGATCAGCCCGCAGAAGCGGCTGGATGAATTGATTGCGGCCTTCCGATTGGCATTGCCGGAGTTGCCGGAGGCGGTGCTGCGGATCGCGGGAGGCGTGGAGACCGGGGCGGAGGAGTGTGCGGCCGAGTTGAGGGGATTGGCGGAAGGGCTGCCGGTCGAGTGGCTCGGGGAACTGCGGGATATCGGGGGCTTCCACGAAGGTTGCGATGCGTTCGTGATGGT
>CBFGPU010000516.1:0-3045 GCA_965650715.1 uncultured Haloferula sp.
AGCCATTCCGCACCGATCCCTTCCGAAACGATCACCACTTCCACCTCCGGCTTGTCCTTGAAGCGCTTCGCCAGCTCCAACAACATGGCCGGATTGTGCTTCATGCCGATCGTGCCCGAATAGAGGAAGACGAATTTGTCGTGTAGGCCGTGGCGGCGCGACCATTCATTGTCCTTCGGCATGGCCGGCAGATCTTCAATCACCGCCCAGTTCGGCACCACCGAGACCCGCTCCGGATTCACTCCGAACTCATCGGCCAGGATCGGCGTGAAATCCTCCGTGATCGTGACGATCCCGCTGCTCCGGCGGAACTGCCGCGAATCCAACAAGCGGTACCACGCGCCGATGAAGCCGCCCGCCACCGGGATTTTCTTCCGCAGCAGCTTGTCCACCGCCAAGCTGTAGAAATCCTGCACCCAGTAGTAGAAGCGCCCGCCGCTCTCCACCGTCGCGCGGGTGATCGGCTCCTGCGTCTCGGTCGGAGTGTTGCCGGAAAGGACGGCGTCCGGCTTCCATGCCCGCACGAACTCCGCCGCGGCCTGGCCATAGCGGATCTCCATGTTGCGGCGGCGGCGGAAGGAATACTTGTAGCGCGGATACTCCGGATCCATCGGGATCTCGCGGAATTCCAGCGTCGCCGCGTCGCCCGGATTCAGGCGCAGGTCGCCGCGCGGCGTCTGCAGGCAACCGGCGAAGGCATGCACCACCTGATGGCCGCGGGCCGCCAAGGCCCGGCTCAAGGATGTGGGAAACGCATGGCCGGCGTAATCGTGGACCAGAATCTTCATGGGGGGAGGTGCACGGGGGTGCGGCAGTCATCATATGTAATGGGATGATCGCGTCAACGCACCCGCTTCACGCGATCACGGAGGGTAGCCCGGGAGCGTCCGCCTCCAGCCCGGCAGAAGACTTCCTGGATGAAGCCCTTCATCGGATCCCCGTCTGCTCATGGAGGCGCCTCCTGCCCCGCAAAGTTGGCTCGGCCCTGGGCTCCTTTCTCATTCTTTGCCTTTCGGATTTCGCGACCATTCCCGCCGTTTTCGCGGTAAAACCGGAATTCCCGCCCCAAATCCCTTCATCCCGCATCCCCTCACTCCTCTCTCGCCTCTTTCCCGGCATCGCCTATGCTTCCCATGAGCGAACCGGCCCCACCCGATCCGTCCCCCATGCCATCCGATCCCCCCGATGCCCCATGGCCGCACGTGATGCCGCGCCCCGAGGTGCGGATCGTCCTCGCGTATATCGTCCTCGCGAGCCTCTGGGTGATCGGCTCGGACCACGCGCTCGCCCGCATCCTTCCGGACAGCCCGGTCTCCCTGCAGTCGCTGAAGGGCATCAATTTCGTCATCACCACCTCCATCCTTCTCTACTTCGTCCTCCGCCGCGCCTACCGCGGCTGGCGCCGGGCGGAGCGGGAGCAACGGGAACTCATGTCGGAACTCAGCGAGACCTTCCGGAATCTCTCCACCCGCATCGAAGCCCTGCGCGAGGCCGACCGCACCCGTATCTCCCGCGAGCTTCACGACCAGCTCGGCCAAGCCCTCACCGGATTGAAAATGGATCTCCGCTGGCTGGAAGGCCGGCTCGAACTCCGCGACGACCGCGCCCTCAATCCGCTCACCGACCGTCTGGTGGATGCCCAGGAGCAAGTGGACGCCTTGATCGGCACCGTCCAACGCATTGCGACCGACTTGCGTCCGGACGCGCTCGACAACCTCGGGCTCCCCGAAGCGCTCGGCGAGGAAGCGGAGCGCTTCGAACTCCGGACCGGGGTTCCCTGCGAGGTCGATCTGGGTGAATTGCCGGAAGACCTCCCCCAGGAGGTGGCGACTGCAGCCTTCCGCATTTTCCAGGAAGCCTTGGCGAATGTCGTGCGCCACGCCCAGGCATCGCGGGTGAGCGTGAAGTGCATTGCGACCGAGGATGCGCTTGAACTCGTGATTGCCGATAACGGGAAGGGGATGCCGCGGGGGGCGGAACGCGATCACCACTCGCTCGGTCTCCTCGGCATGCGCGAGCGTGCCGGGCTTCTGGGGGGAAAGGTAACCTTTGCCCCCGGCGATTCCGGCGGTACCCGTGTGATGGCGACTTTGCCTTGGAGGAAAGCCCCATGAGAATCATCATCGCCGACGACCACGAATTGATCCGCCGGGGACTCCGGGGGCTTCTGCTCGACCATTTCCCCGGGGCGGAAATCGTGGGTGCCGGGGATGCTCGCGAGGCTCTGGCGGCGATCCATGACGGGACTTGGGATCTCGCGCTCGTCGACATCAACATGCCCGGACGCAGCGGCTTGGAACTCTTGCGCGACCTCCGCCGCCTGTTGCCAGCCGTGCCGGTGCTGGTGGTCAGCGCCCATACGGAAGAAGACTTCGCCCTGCGCGCCCTCAAGCTCGGGGCCGCCGGCTATGTCTCGAAGCAGAGCGCCTCGGACGTGCTCATCTCCGCCGTGAAGCGCGTCCTCTCCGGCGGCCGCTACGTCAGCCCTGCCGTTGCGGAGAAACTCGCCAAGGCCGCCGCGGAAGGCTGGACCGGTACTCCCCACGAGAACCTCTCCCACCGCGAAATGCAGGTCCTGCAAATGATCGCCCGCGGAAACTCGATCAAGGAGATCGCCGCGGAACTCGCGCTCAGCGAGAAAACCATCGCCACCTACCGCAGCCGCATCTCCGAAAAGCTGGGTCTCTCGACCAATGTCGAACTGACCCGTTACGCGATGCAGAACCGCCTCGTGGAGTAGTCCGGGAGGGGGTTGCATTCGCGCCCTTCCAATGCCTCGACGGGGCGGAGTCCGGGTTGACACATTTGTCACCTGTCCTCACTTCGCCTCAAACGGTGCACTTCGACCCGTAGCCTCCTCCTTGTATTCACCTCGGATACCCCTTCCGTGAATTTACGGTGAAGCGGATCATACCTCTTTGGGGTGGACGTTTTCCGCCGTATCACTATCCCTCCGCGCCGCCGCCCAAGCGGCCTCCCGGGTCGTTTTCCCGCGAATACCCTCGTTAAGCCCTTATGCCCAGCCCTGCCCGCAGGATCGTAGCC
>CBFGPU010000517.1:0-3040 GCA_965650715.1 uncultured Haloferula sp.
TTCTCGATCATGTCCTTGTCCTCGCGGTGGTGCGACAGCGAGTGATGGCCCTCCGCGATCTGGATCTCCGGGAAGGACCGGTTGCTGCCGTCGCGGGCCAGCAGCATCGTGGCGATCCGTGTCGCGTCCGTCTCGAAGGCCAGCGCCGTCATCTGGAACATCAGCTTGATGTAATCGTCATACGCCTTGGGAATGCCGTCGGGCGTCGCCATCGCGGGATCGGGAATGTTCGTGAATCCTTCCGCCGTCTCGATCTGCTGCTCGATCTCGCGGATGCCTGTTAGATACTCGTCCATCTTCGCCTTGTCGCGATGCGTGAGCTGTCCCTGGATCGCCTTCGCGTCCTCCATCACGAAGTCCAGGATCGAGCGCTGCTGCGCCCGCCGCCGTGCCAGGCTCTCGCCCCGCTCGCCGGGATTCCCCGAGCCGAAGAGCCGCTCGAAGATCAAGCGCGGGTTCGATTCCGGCGAAAGCGGCGAGGTCGGCGTCCGCCATGCCAGGTTCGACTCGTACGCACAGGAGTATCCCGAGTCGCATCCGCCCGATTTCCGGTGCGGATCGCAGGACATCTCCAGCGAGGCGAAGCGGGTGCCACGCCCGATCTGCTGCGCTGCGATCTGATCGACCGAGATGCCCGCGTGAATGTCGCTGCCCGCGGTCTTCTTGACCCGCACGCCGGTGAGGAAAGTCCCGTTCGCCCGCGCATGGTCGCCCGCGCCGTCGTTGCCGGGATCGGCATTTAGATGCTCCAGCCCGGAGATCACCTGCACGCGGTGCTTCAGCACCTGCAGCGGCTCCAGCGTGTTCGCCAGTTTGAAGCCTTCACCCGCACCTTCGGCCGTCCAGTGACTTTGGATCGCGCCGTTCGGGAAATACAGGAAGGCCATCCGCAGCGGCGCACCGCTCGCCGTTGTCGCGATCGCGCGTCCCGGCGCGGCAGCCGCCATCGCGCGGGGCAGGAAGGCCTCCAGCGAGGGCAGGGCGAGACAGGTTCCGATCCCGCGGAGGAAGCGGCGGCGGTTGAGGGCGGCGTTCATGTCGAGGGTCGCTGGCGTTTCTGGAAAGGGGTGGATTCGATGATGCCCGTGATCAGGGTCGAAAACTTGCCGCCGCTCGACTCCATCTTCGCGACGATGGCGTCCACGGTGGTGATGTCGCAGGGCTCCGGGCCGCGGCCCAGCGCATAGGTCAAAAGCTTCTCGGTCAGACAGCGATAGTAATCCATGCGGCGCGAAGTGACCAGCACCCGCTTCATCTCGCGCACGTCGGCGAATTTCTCGCCCGTGATGAGCTGTCCTTCCGGCGAGGCCAACGGCTGCCCGCGCTCCTTGTCGCGCCACAAGCCCATCGCGTTGAAATTCTCCAGCGCCAGCCCCAGCGGGTCCATGCGGTTGTGACAGGAGGAGCACAGCGGCTTCTCCCGGTGCATCGCCAGCGCCTCGCGCAAGGTCAGTTCGCGCCCGTCCGCGGTCTTCTCGGAAGCCTCCAGCGAGGGGATGTCCGGCGGCGCGGGCGGGGGAGGGGTGCCCAGGATGTTGTCCAGGATGAAGAGGCCTCGCTTCACCGGCGAGGTCCGCGTGGGGTTCGAGGTCACGGCAAGTACGGTGCCCATCGTAATAATCCCGCCGCGCGGGCTGTCCGGCGGCAGCTTCACCAGCCGCATTTCGCCACCTTCCACGCCCGGGATGCCGTAGTGCGCCGCCAGCTCGCCGTTCAAGAATGTCGAGTCCGTGTCGATCAGCTCCAGCACGCTCCGGTCCTGGCGCAGCAGGTGCCGGAAGAGCATCTCCGCTTCCCGCCGCATCGCCGTCCTCAAGGAGCCGCCGAACTCGATCCGCTTGCCGCGGAACTTCGACCGTAGCTCCCGCAGTTCCTCGCGCAGCGAGGCCACTCTCACCGCATCGTTCGCCTTCTGGGCCTCGTCGATCTCGCGGTTCAGGCGCCGGAAGGTCTGGATCCGTTCGGCCATCTCTTTCTCCGTGCCGGAATCACGCGACAGCACGACCCGCGCGTCGATGCTCACACCTTCGACGTCGCGCGTCTGCAGCCACTGCCCGGCGAAGTTCTCCACGAATTCGTCCGAACGCTTGTCCTTCAGCATCCGCGCCACCTGCGCTCCCAGGTTCTTCCTCAGCTCCCCGCGCCCGGCGAACTGCATTAGCTCCTCGTCCGGCATCGTGGACCACAGGAAATACGACAGCCGCGAAGCCAACGCATACTCGTCTAACAGGGGGTGTTCCTCCGGATTGCTCGTCGGCAGCGTCTGTTCGATCCGGAACAGGAATCGCGGCGATGCCAGGATCGCGGAAATCGCCCGGCCGATGCCCTTTTCGAAAGTCCCCCCGGGTGCCTCCGCGGTCTGCTTCGCGAAGCCCGCGAGCTTGGTCACCGTCGCATCATCCACGGGTCGGCGGAATGCCTTCGTCGCGAAGCGCTGCAGGATCTCCTTGGTGTAGTCCTCGCGTCCCGCTGCGTCCTCCGGTACACGGTCCCGGGTGAAGAACTTCTCGTAGTTCGGCGGATGCACCGTGAACTCCGGCTCCAGCGGACCGATCAAGGTGATGCAGCGCAGGTGCAGGTTCACGCTCGGCGGGCCATCGCCCAGATCCGGCGGCTGCTCCGACTTGTCCACCAGCGGTGCCAGCGTGAGCCGCAGCGGATAAGTCCCCGACTGCCACTTCACCTCGATGCTCGATTCCAGCTTCTGCGCCGGACTCCATTTCATCTCCTGCTCCACCTGTCTCTGGCCGTTCACATACCAAGCAGCATTTGCCCGGCCGGGATCGTAGGAGAAGGAACCGTGGGCCGTCGCATTCAGCAGGATGCGATACGTGCCAGCCTGCTTGATCTCGAGCTGTGCCGTGAGATCCGCCGGCTCGTAGAGGGACAGACGATACTCCCCATCGCCCTCGCCGCGCTGGCCCTGACCTCGGAACATCCCCGCTGGATAACTCCGCTGCGGCGTCACCCGGTTCTCCAGCGGCATGCCCTTCTCCACGATCGTCTCCGCCGCCTGCATGTACTTTTCCAGCAGGAGGGG
>CBFGPU010000518.1:0-3037 GCA_965650715.1 uncultured Haloferula sp.
GGGTAGAGCTTGCGGGTACCGACATTGGACTCGCCCTGGTACCAGATCACACCGCGGATGCCGTAGCCGGCGACGGGGGCGATCATGCCGTTGTAGAGCACCGCGGGATTGTGCTGGTCTTGGATTGGATCCGGGTGCTTCGGAGCGCGGCCTTTCTTGTCCGAGGCGAGCCACTTCGACATCGACCGGCCGTAGTTGGCGAAGGCCTTCGGATCGTCGCGGTAGGCGATGAATCTCTTGCCGAAGGCATCGAGGAGCGGCTTCAGGTTCTCCGCTTCCCGGAGTTTCGCATCGCTGATCCACGCCTCCGCGGTGCTGGCCCCGTAGGCGCAGGTGATGAGGCCGATGGGGACGCCGAGCGCTTGCTGGAGGTCGCGGGCGAAGAAGTAGGCGGCGGCGGAGAAGTCGCCGACGGTTTGGGGGGAGCAAGGTTTCCACTCGCCTTCAAGTTCGGGTTGCGGGTCTTCACGCATTGCCCACTCGGCGGTGAACATGCGGATCTGCGGGTGATTCGCCTTGGCGACTTCCTGCTGCCAGTTGGTGGTGCCGGCGAAGTAGCGCTTCCCGGTTGCGGCCACGGTGAAGTCCATGTTCGACTGGCCGGAGCAGAGCCATACCTCGCCCACCCAGACATCATTGAAGCGCTTGGTCGCGCCCGCCTTCACTTCGAGGACGTGCGGGCCGCCCGCGGGAAGAGCGGGGAGATCGAGCCGGAAGCGGCCCGAGTCATCCGCCGTGGTGGTGATGGACTTTCCCGCGATCTCCGCGGTGACGTGGGTGCCGGGCAAGGTGCGGCCCCAGAGGGGATTCGCCGAATCGCGCTGCAGCACCATGTGATCGGAGAAGACACGCGGGAGCCAGAGGTCCGCGGGAAGCAGGTAGTTGCCGAGGCCGGTCGTGCGCAGGGCCTTCGCGAGTTCGGCGGCATTGAAGGCCGCACCGGCGGGTCCGGTGTGGGTGTGGTCGCTGCCCGCGAAGAGGGTCGCCGTCTTTTCGCGGCCGATGGCCTCGTAGCGATCGGCCAGCAGGGTATTGAAATCGATGAAAGAGGCTCCGGCTTGGGTTGCCGCTTCGCGCGCCCATGCGGCGTAGCTGTCGGCGGAGCGGCCCACCTTGCCGTCCTTCCAGAGATTGCGCGGGATGGGCGAAATCACAATGGCGGTGGCACCCTTGGCCTTGGTCTCGGCGATGTATTTGCGGAGATACCAGCCGTAGCTGCGGACGGTTTCGGCCTGGCCGTCGGTCTTGCGGACGATGTCCTCGGTTTCCTCGCCGGTGCCCTTGATCGAGGCGCGGCAGCGATCGTCATTGAACGGGCCGCCGTCGTTGTGGCCAAACTGCATCAGCACGAAGTCGCCCGCCTTGAGGTTGGCCATGACGGCATCCCAGCGGCCTTCCGTGAGGAAGGTGCGGCTGCTGCGCCCGCCGATGGCGCGGTTGACGACCTCGATCTTCGCGGGGTCGAACTCCGCCACAAGGGGATCGCCCCATCCTTCCTGACCGGCGGTCTGGTTGCGGACGGTCGAGTCGCCGATGATGAAAAGTGTCGGTTTTGCCCACGCAGCAGCCGTCAAGCAGCAGGCGAGGAACATCAGGCATAGGGCGCGCATGCGCCGCAATATGGACCGGCGCGGTGTGCTTGTCGCTTACCCTCTATGGGGTAAAGACGCGGGCTTGGAAGCGTTCGCAGCGATTCGTGGCAAGGCCGCCTTGAATCACTTCGCGGCGAGTTCCTTGTTGAAGAAATCGAGGGTCCGCTGCCAGGCCAGCTTGGCCGCGGCCTCATCGTAGCGGGGGGTGGTGTCGTTGTGGAAGCCGTGGTTGACCCCGGGATAGATGAAGGCCTCGTATTTCACCCCGGCCTTTTTCAGCGCCTCCTCGTAAGCGGGCCAGCCGGCATTCACGCGCTGGTCGTTCTCGGCGTATTGCAAGAGGAGCGCGGCCTTGATCTTGGGCACGTCGGCCGCGTCGGGTTGACCGCCATAGAAGGGAACCGCGGCCTTGATGATCCCGGGGAGGCGAACGGCGAGGGTATTCGCCATGCCTCCGCCGAAGCAGAAGCCGACGACGCCGACCTTGCCATTGCAGAGTTCGTGGCCATGCAACCACTTGGCGGCGGCGATGAAGTCCTCGGTCATTTCCCCGCCCTTGCGCTGGGCTTGTAGCGTGCGGCCCTCGTCGTCGTTGCCGGGATAGCCGCCGAGCGGCGTGAGGGCGTCGGGGGCGAAGGCGACGAATCCAGCGACCGCGAGGCGACGGGTGACGTCCTCGATGTAGGGATTCAGGCCGCGGTTTTCATGGATCACGATGATGCCGGGAAGCTTGCCCTCCCTCTTGGCGGGGCGGGCGAGGTAGCCCTTCATCTTTCCGCCGCCCGCGGGTGAATCGTAGGTTTCGTAGGAGACGGTGATGCGCTCGTCGTCCTTTGCGACCTGCGCGGCGAAGGCATACTTCGGGCTGAGGGCGGCGAGCAGGCCCGCGGCGGTGACCCCCCCCGCGGCGAAGCGCGAGGCCCGGTCGAGGAAGCCGCGCCTGCCGATCTGGCCGTGCACGTATTCGTCGTAGAGATCGAGGAGTTCCCGGGGGAAGTCGCGTGCGGTTTTCCGGTCCATCCCTGTGAAACTATGGATGGTGCGGGGAGTTGCAGCTTTTATTTGAGGGGCACGAGCTGCACGGGCCCGAGCAGGCCCGAGGGGACGGGCTCCCATCTGGAGGCGTCGAAGGGCTTGTAGTCGATGTTCACGAAGTTGATTTCGTGGAAGGCTTTCCAGGAGATCTTCCTGCGGTCGAGGTCGGCGATGCGGTTGGCGGCGAGGTTGGTGACTTCGACTTCAAGGAGATTGCGGCCCTGCTTCAGTTCGACGGGCAGGCGGTGGGGCGGGGACCAGGCGGTGCCGACGGCCTCGCCGTTGAGACGGATGCGTGCGGTGTGGCAGACTTCGCCGAGGTCGAGCAGGGCGGGGGACTTGCCGGACCAGTCGAACTCGAGCTTGTAGAGGGCGGTGCCGGAGAAATCACGATAGGCGGCTCCGTCTTG
>CBFGPU010000519.1:0-3031 GCA_965650715.1 uncultured Haloferula sp.
TCGAGTTCGCCGAGATGATGTGCTACGACGCCCGCGACCGCGAGGAGTCCTGCGGCGGTCACTTCCGCACCGAGCACCAGTTCACCGAGGCCGACCCCGAAGTCCAGGCCGGCAAGACCCAACCGGGCGAAGCCAAGCGCCACGACGACAAGTTCTGCCACGTCTCCGCCTGGGAGTACAAAGGCGAAGGCGTCGCCCCTGAACTCCACAAGGAACCCCTCGCCTTCGAGGCCGTACATCTCTCGATCCGCAGCTACGCTTGATGTCCCCGCTCGTGGGGTCTCCACTGCTTCTTCGTCCCAACGAACGATTCATAAGAGCCCGGCCCGAAGTGCCGGGTTAACTGCCAACCAAGTTGCTGTAGGAACGCTTCATGCTGGGGGTATCACCTTTCTCCCTGCGCGCCGCGCTGCCTCATTCCCCCGCCTTCTTCTCCAGGGCCTTCACCCGCTCCACCAGCTTCGGCAGTTGCCGGATCAGCGCCCGGGACCGCTGCTCTTCCATGAAGGGCCGCGCCGGCATCCCGCTGTAAGTCTGCCCGCCCTCAAGATCCGCCGTGGCACCGGCCCGCCCCGCGAGCACCGCCTTCGCGCCGATCTTCACATGGCCTCCCACTCCCGCCTGAGCGGCCACCACCACGTAATTTTCAACCCGGGCACTTCCCGCGATCCCCGCCTGGGATACGACCAGACAGTGTTTCCCGATCTGCACGTTGTGCGCGACCTGGACGAGGTTATCAATCTTGGTGCCTTCTCCAATCACCGTCCTGCCGAATCGCGCCCGGTCGATCGTCGTATTCGCCCCGATCTCGACGTCGTTCTGGATCTCCACGATCCCGACCTGATCGACTTTCACATGGCGTCCCTCGACCAGTTCATAGCCGTAGCCATCCGAACCGATAACAGCCCCCGGTTGGACGATCACGCGATCCCCGAGGATACAGCGCTCGCGCACCGAGACGTTCGCATAAATCAGGCAATCCCTGCCAACCCTCGCCTTCTCGCCGATCACGCAATTCGGGCCGATCTCCGTGCCCTCGCCGATCACGGCTCCTGCCATCACCACGGCCCCGGCATGCACCCGGACCTTCGCCGGATCCAACTCCGCCGATTCGTCCACCACCGCCCGGGCATGAATCCCCGGAGTGAAGGACCGCGCTACCTCCGCCACGAAATGCTTCACCGCGAGGCCGAAGGCGAAGGAGGGATTGTCCGCCGCTATCAGCGCACAACCGTCCGGCCCTTCCTCCACCCCGCGCGGCACGATCACCGCTCCGGCCTTCGTCACCAGATACTGGGACCGGTACTTCTCGTTGCCGAGGAAGGACAGCTCCGTGGCACCCGCCTCGTCCAGCGAAGCGATACCATCCACCAAAAGATCGAGCCCGCCCCGGACGATGTCACCATCGACCAGACGGGCGAGCTCGGAAAGAGTCAGGGCCACCGGATTACGGCTTGAATCACTCGCCCGGAGCGGGAGCGGGGGCCGGAGCAGGCGTTTCCTCGGAAGGCTTGCTTTCGGCGGGTGCGTCCTTGTTCAGCTCCTTGAGCAGCACGGCGGTGATGTCGGTCGCGTCCTTCGTGTAGAGGAAGAACGGCACCTGCGAGGTGCTGAGGCCGGACTTGTCGAAAACATAGTCGAAGTCCTCGGCCTTGGCCTTCTCTTCGACCAGTTTGCGGATCTCCTCGAGGATGCCCTTCATGCGCTGGACCATCTTCTCGTTGAGGCCCTGGTTGCGGCGCTGGAGGAACTCGCGGCGTTCGCGGTCGAGCGCGATGCCCTCCTGCTGCTTCACGTTCCATTCGTTGAAGACCGTCTGCTTCTTGGAATCCGCGATCGAGGGATCTTCGAACTGCTTGCGCATGTTCTGCAACTCGGTGTCGAGCTGGCGGATCCGGTCGAGCCGCTCGTTGTTGTCCTTCTGGATCTTGGCCCGCTCGACGTTGATCTCCTTCTGCGCCTCGTTCGTGCGATGGTATTCCTTGAAAAGCTGCTGCATGTCGACCGTGGCGATCTTCAGCTTGCCTTCCTGAGCCGCGGCGGTCCCGCACAAGGCGAAGGCGGCTACGAGGGCGGTGATACGGCGGATAATGGTCATGAATGGAGGTTCCCCTTGGGATTGGGAGGACGTTGAACCGAAAATCCGGGAGCGTCAACGCCCCATCCGGCCCTTGCGGAAGCAGGTCCCGCGGACAATCTTCGGCCGCCATGCGCACCGCCGCCACCGCCCCGGACCTCCGCCGCGAAATCGCCTCCCTGCCCCGCCCGCTCCTGCTTGTGCCGACCATGGGAGCCCTGCACGAAGGCCACCTCGCCCTCGTCCGCCGCGCCCGTGAAGCGGCGGGAGCAACCGGCACTGTCGCGGTCTCCATCTTCGTCAATCCAATCCAGTTCGACCGCCCCGGCGACCTCGCCGCCTACCCGAAGCCGCTCGAAGACGACCTCGAACAATGCCGCCACGCAGGCGTCGATCTCGCTTTCACCCCGGAAACCGCGGCCATGTACTTCCCCGACCGCTCGATCACCGTGACGGAATCGCTACTCTCCGCCCACCTCTGCGGTGCCACCCGCCCCGGCCACTTCGACGGCGTCTGCACCGTGGTTCTGAAGCTCTTCAACCTCTTCCAGCCGGATGCCGCCGTCTTCGGCGAGAAGGACGTGCAACAGCTCGCGATCCTCCGCCGCATGGTCCGGGACCTCGACGTTCCGGTCGAGATCATCGGCTACCCCACCGTCCGGGAGCCCGACGGCTTGGCGATGTCCTCTCGCAATGTCCGCCTCACCCCCGAGCACCGCGCCGATGCCCCCCGCATCCGCCGGGCCCTCGACGGAGCCCGCTCCCTCCTCCAGTTCGGCGAACGCGCCGCCGCCCCCTACCTCGCCGCCGCCCGCAAGCACCTTGAGGATTCCCCCTACCTCCGCATCGACTACCTCGAACTCGTCGATGCCGAGACCCTCCAACCCGTCGGCCACATCAAGAAGCCGGCAGTCCTCGCCACCGCGGTTTTCTACGGCGATGTCAGGCTGATCG
>CBFGPU010000520.1:0-3022 GCA_965650715.1 uncultured Haloferula sp.
GCCGCAGCATGCAGGTGGCGCAGTTCCTGATCATGCGTGCCGGCTTCGATCCGGTCCGGGATCACGTTGTGCACGCAACCCTTCAACTTCGAAACGCCCTCAATGGTGATCACCGGCGTCCCTGCGCCCGTGATCTTCGCGCCCATCGCGTTGAGGAAATCGGCAAGATCCACGACCTCCGGCTCGCAGGCGGCGGAGGTGATGGTGGTGATACCTTCCGCCAGCGTCGCGGCCATCATCACGTTGTCGGTGCCCAGCACCGTCGGCCCCTGCGGCCCGCAGAGATCGACCGTCGCGCCTTTCAACCCGTCCGGCGCGGTGAGGATCACGTTGCCGCCTTCGATCTCGGCCTTCGCGCCGAGCGCCTCCAAGCCGCGGATGTGAAGGTCCACCGGCCGGTCGCCGATCACGCAGCCGCCGGGTAGCGCCACCACACAGCGCCGCATGCGGGCGAGCAAGGGACCCATCACGCAAACGGAGGCCCGCATCCGCCGCACGATGTCGTACGGCGCGGTGTCCATCACGTCGGCGGCGGTCACCCGCACCGTCCCGGAGAAGCGTTCCACGTCCGCACCCAGGCCGGTGAGGATCTGCACCATGTAGTTCGTGTCGGAGACGTCCGGCACGCGTCGGATCACGCAATCTTCTTCGGTGAGCAGCGTGGCGGCGAGGATCGGCAGCGAGGCGTTCTTCGAGCCGGAAACGGTGATCGCGCCGTGGATCGGAGTGCCGCCGTGTACGATGAGTTTGTCCATTGAGGGTCTGAAAAGAAAAAGAATCTAAGCGCGCCGAGCCACCGGGAAGCGGGCCACGCCCGAGATGTCCTTGATGGTCCGGATTTCCTCAAGCCCCGCAGCGCGCAGCAGCGACTCGGTTTCGGCAGCTTGGTCGATGTCGATTTCCAACGCAAGCCATCCCCCGGGCAACAAGCGCCGCGCCGCCTCCGGCACGAAACGGCGGATCACATCCATCCCGTCCGGACCGCCGAAAAGCGCCAAGGCCGGGTCATGCGCCAGTTCCTTCGCCAGCGTCGCTCGGTCGGCCTCCGGCACGTAGGGCAGGTTGGCCACCACCAGATCGTAAGTCCGATCTCCCAGCGCCGAAAAAAGGTCGCTCTCCACGAACTCCGCATTCCCGATCTCCAACCGTGCCGCGTTCTCCCGGCTCAGCGCCAGCGCATCCGCCGAAAGATCCGCCAGCGTCACCCGTGCCGCCGGAATCTCCGCCGCCAAGGTAAGCCCCAGCACGCCGCTCCCGCAGCCCATGTCCAAAATGCGCGCCTCCTCCGGCAGCTTCGCATGCTTCAACAGCCACTCCGCCAGTTCCTCCGTCTCCGGGCGCGGGATCAATCCCCGCCCGTCGCACTTGAACTCCCGCCGGTGGAAGAACACCGAACCGACCAGATGCTGGATTGGCACGCCCTCGCCGCGCTTCTTCAGCATCTCCCGCAGCGGCACCAGGTCGCTCTCCTCCATCGGCTGGTCGAAGCGCAAATAAAGGTCCATGCGCGTGCATGATAGCTGATGGGCCACCAGCATCTGCATGTTCCGCCGCGCATCCTCGATCCCCTTCTTCGCCAGGTAAGCGGTGCCCTTGTCGAGCGTCTCAAGTACGGTGGTCATCGTCAGACAAGCGAGCGGATGAACTCCGCGAAAAACGCCGCACCTTCCTCAAGATCGGCAATATCAATGAATTCGTCGCAAGTATGCGCCTGGTCGATGGACCCGGGTCCCATGCACACCGCCGCCACTCCCGAGTGCGCAAGGTGTGCCGCATCCGAAAACCACGGCGCACCCACCGCCTTGGACTCAGGCCGCACCTCTTGAATCCGGTCGATCCACGGATGCGTCGCCGGAATCTCCATCGGCGGATTCTCATGCGGCTTCACGATCTCCAAGGGCAAATCCAGCCGCGAGATCTCCGCCTTCAACAGCTCCAGCGCCCCGCCCGCGTCGCACAAAGCCGGCGTGATCCGGATGTCGATCTCCGCCTCGGCCAGGTCCGGCACGATGTTCGGACGCGAGCCCGCCCGCAGCACGCCCACATTGATCGTCGAGCGCCCCAGCACCGGGTGAATGTAAGCCTCCAGCTTCGGCGAAATCTCCCGCTCCAGCACATCAAGCGCCCGCGCCAGCTTCATCGCGGCATTGTCGCCACGCTCCGGCTGCGAGGAATGCGCCGCCTTGCCCGTCGCCCGCAAGGTCGTCCACAGCGAACCCTTGGTTGTGTGCACCACGTTCAGCGAGGTCGGCTCGCCCACGATCGCGAAGGCATAGTCATGCCCGTGATGCTTCGCGAAGTCCTTCGATCCCCACTGCATCGACTCCTCGCCCATGAAGCCCACGAAATCGACCGCAATCTCCATGTCGGCGAGCACCGCCGCATTCTCCTTCAGGCCCCACAGCATCGCCGCCATCGGACCTTTCGTGTCGGACGCCCCGCGCCCCCACAACCGCCCCTCGCGGATCTCCCCGCCGAAGGGATCGATCGTCATGCTCCCGACCCCCACCGTGTCCAGATGCGGCCCCAGCAAAATCCTCTGCCGCCCGTCGCGCGGCGCGAAGCGGGCGATCAAATTCGGCCGCCCCGGCTTGATCTCCTCCAGCACCACCGTGGCACCGAGATCCTCCAGCCACCCCTTCAACCACACCGCGATCTCCGCCTCGCCCGTACGATCCGTGCCCGGCGGATTGTCCGGGTTGACCGAGGGAATGCGGACAAGCTGCTGCAGGAGTTCGACGGGGCCGGTCACGCGGGCGATTGGAGGCTATCGGGCCGGAATCGCCAACCCCGAAGCGCGGAAAGCTCGCCCTAACCCCGCTCCCGCGATCACGTAATAGCAGCCGGGGGCAAAATCGGCCATTCTTTGCGCCGTAAGGGATAGTTGCACAGCCCCCCTAAGCAAGGGACTAACGGCCCCCGGACACTGGAACGGTTCCCCCCTCTAGTGTCCGGGGACCCGAGTCTCCCGAACAAAAGGGCGGCCCCCCTGCTGTGCACTCCCGCTTTTCCTCCCCGATTT
>CBFGPU010000521.1:0-3015 GCA_965650715.1 uncultured Haloferula sp.
CATCCTACCGGATTTCCGCTGGCGCGTTACAGGCAAATCCGGTGCATCGCCCTCAAGGAGGGGGTGCGTCCCGCGCCCCACTTACAGCCCCAAAGGGGCGACAGGGAGAAAGCCCAGGGTAAGCGAAGCGCAACCCTGCGTTTGGTCCCCCAACCTTATGGGTGCCCTGAAGGGGCACAAGGAGGCATGAATCACTCGTCGCGTCCCGAAGCTTTTCCAACGAACGCTCCGTCGAGCCCGTCGTCACCGATCGAAGTCCCGCCCCTCCGGCAGGATCAACTCCACCCCTGGGTCCGGCTCCGCCTTCGGCAGAGGTACCTCCTCCTCATCAGGCGTGGTCATGGTGAAGAAGCTCACATTCGGAAGCGACGCCCGCGTGCACAGATCCAGCACCGCCGTCACCGCACTGTAGGGCGCGAAGGCATGGGCCTCGATCATCACCGGGCGCTCCGGCTTCTCCGCGGAAAGCTTCCGCAATTGATCTAACAGAAGCTCCGGCTCCAGCACGCGCCCTCCGAGCGATGCACTGCCATCCCCTCCAATATGGATCCTCACCAGCGCCGCCTGCGCCGCTTCCTTCTGCCACCTCTCCGCAATCCCGCTCTCCGTCGTATAGGAAATCCGCTCGAAGTATTCCGCCGCGAGCCACATTACGGAGAACGTCCGCGCAGGCCGCGGCGCCGGCCCCACGGCCGAGATCCGGAGCGGCACCATCGGGTTCTCTGCCGCGAGCTTCTTCATCGCGTTCGGCAGCGCCTCCTTTGTCATCGTTTGGCCTTCAAGCGTGACGCCGCCGTCCGGCGCGATCTCCAGATGGACCGCAGGCAGCAGCCGGGACTCGACCCCGTCCCCGGAATTCCAGAAGGTAATGCCGTGGACGCCGATCACCTCGCAGCTCTTCAGTATGCTCAAAAGACCCGGGTAATCGAATTTTTGGCTGCTGGTAATACGCACCGGAAGCCTGCGCTCCCGATCCATCAACCGTTGTAGCACGTATTCCTGCTCCGCGGCGCTGAAGCCGACGCCATTGATGGAGATCTTGTCCCCGTCATCCAGGAAGATGCGGATGCGCGGCTCCGCGCCGGCTTCCATCCGCGTGCTCCGCGCGGCGCGGTCGATCCGCTCCTCGAAGTCGCGGGTCGCCTCGATATCCAGTTCCTGCGAGCGCAGCCGGGCGGATTCCATCGCGAGATGCGAGCGGCTCCTGACCATGTAGATGCCGACCAGCAGCACCGCGATCACGATCATGCTGCACCATATCGCGAGCACCGTTCTGCCGGTCCGGCTTCGCCGCGCGCGGATCGCAAAAACCATCGACGCGATCGCAAAGCAAATGCCGAGGAGAAGCACCGCTCCCTCCTGCCGCGGACTCACCATGCCGACCAGAAACGGCGTGCCGACGAAGGTCAAAAGCAGCGCGATCCAAGCAAAGCGCCCGTCACGGGCCCGCAGGTCGGGTATCACCGCCGGCTCCGGCGCGACCGCCGGGAAAGCGGCGGGCGACCGCGGCGGAGCGGACGCCACCGTTTCCACCATCGTCTTGAATTCCCCGGCCGTCTGGTAGCGCTGCTCCGGGCGGCTCTCCAAGGCCCTCAGCACGATCTCGTCGATCTTCACGTCCACCTGCACCCGCCTGGAAGGCACCTCGATCCCCTTCCCCGGCCGCTCCCCCGTCAGCATCTCGTAGAGCACGACACCCAGCGCGTAAATGTCCGCGCGATGGTCGATCGTTTCCTCATGCCGCGCCTGTTCCGGCGCCATGTAAGCCGGCGTGCCCGAGCGGTCCGCCGCCTCGCCCGCAATCGTCGCGATCCCGAAGTCCGCGATCTTCACCCGCCCGTCCCGATCTAACAGAATATTCTCCGGTTTGATGTCCCGGTGCACCACCCCGTGGTCGTGCGCGAATTGCAGCGCGTCGCAGATCGGCGGTACGATCGCCAGCGCCTGCTCCGCGTCCAAGCGCCCGTCGCGCAGCAGGTCGCGGACGTTCACGCCGTCCACATACTCCATCACGATGTAGTAGAACTCTCCCGCCTTCCCGAAATCGTGGATCGTTACAATATGGGGGTGATTGAGCTTCGCCAGCAACTTCGCCTCCTTCTCGAAGCGCTCCGCGAAGCCCGGCTCATCCTGCCACTCCCCGGCCAGGATCTTGATCGCAACGTTCCGGTCCAGCGCCTTCTGCCGCGCCTTGTAAACCACCCCCATCCCGCCCCGGCCGAGACACTCGAGGATCTCGAACTGCGGGAACTTCTCCTCCAGTTCCGCCGGCGACGGCGGCGGGGCGGGCAGGGTTGATTCTCCGGTGGGCATCGTCCGCGTCCGCAGGTTCATCGCCAGCAGGCAGCGCGGGCACAGCCCGGAAGCGGCGCCCTCGGCAAACGGCGAACCGCAGCGGGGGCAGGAGGAAGGAGTGGGATCGGCCATGCCCGGGGATTCAGGAAGCTTACAAGTTTGTTACCGGAAAAACCATCATCCGCCAAGTGCCCCCATCAGCGCCGTCATCTCCTCGTCCACGTCATCGTCGCTCGCCACCGTGCGCGCCACTTCCTCCCACACCAGCACGCGGAAGCGCTTCCGCATCCGGTGCACCGCCACCCGGGCCGCCCCCTCCGTGCTCCCGCTCTCGCGCGCCAGCGTGGCGTAGTCCGTCTCGCCCCGGCCCGCCGTGAGCGTGGGCATCAGCCGCGAGAATTCATCCTCACGACCTGCCGCCCGGTAATCCTCTCCCAGCCGCGCCATCGCCGCATCCAGCATCGCCAGCGCCCAGCGACGGTCGAAGAGTTCATCCGGCGTGCGCGCCTGCTCGCCCTCGCGCGCGTAGAGACGCTCCGCCAGTTTGGCGTCGAGCGGGACGAGATCACGGCCGCCGCCACGCTTCGCCGCATGTTCGCGATGCCATTCGTTTGCCAGGAAACGCTTGAGCGCGGTGAGCAGAAAGCTACGGAAACGCCCGCGCGAGTCGTCGGCCAGATCGAGGGTCCGTCGCTCCAGTAGCATCGCAAAGAATCCCTG
>CBFGPU010000522.1:0-3006 GCA_965650715.1 uncultured Haloferula sp.
ATACGTAAGGGAACACCCCTACAAGGATATTGCGATTCGCAACGTGAAGGAAGAACCGAGCAAAATTTGCGGGGAATGTCATAAAAAAAGTCTGGCCCGGACAAGCGGCCTTTTTTAAAAGCGGCGCGCACAGAGTGCGTTACCGCGACTGCTCCCGGGGGGAAAGCGAGTTGGCGGAGAGAGATAGAGAGACTGCTGTTTCCGCGGGATCATTCGCGCTGCCGTGCGGCCGATCCCGGGACTGCTGGCGAAACAAGCCGTAGCACCTACACCCCCATGTACACCCTCCCACCCTCCACGGAATGTTCCTCGATCCACTCCAGTAGGATACCGGATCTGGCTTGAGAAATGCTTGTTTGATGATCTTGGCTTGAAGGTTCGCCTGCCCCCCAGACCGAGTCCCGCATGTCCCTGTCCCCCCCCCGCTTCCTCCCCTCAGGATCCGCCGGCCTGTTAGTTTGCATGGCCGCCGCGTGCGGTCTTTTGCGTGCCCAGGTGCCGGATACCCTGCGCTATTCGATTTACGCGCCCAAGACGCTGCCGCAGGCATTCGAGCAGCAGGGGTCGAGCATCGCCCTCTCCGGGAATGTGGCGGTAGTCGGCTCGCCGCTCTATGACGGCGATCCGGTGACGGGTCTCGATAGCGGGGCGGTGAAGATCTATGACGCCTCCACCGGCAAGCTGATGCACCGGCTGTTGAATCCCGCCGGGGCGGCGTTCGGATACTTCGGTGGCAGCGTGGCGGTCTCCGGCAACCTGGTGGTGGTCGGTTCGTGCAACCCGGTGGACGGGAAGGCGCAGGCAGGCTGCGCCTACGTGTATGACCTTTCTTCTGCGGCTCCGACGATGCCGGTACTGGTCATCGAGAATCCGGCCCCTGCGGAGCAGGACCAATTCTCCCATTCGGTGGCGATCGACGGGGATGTGGTGGTGGCGGGAGCGTGGATGGCGGACGGGGTTTCGGAGAATGCGGGCAAGGCTTACGTGTTCGACCTGTCTTCGGCCGAGCCTGTGGAGCCGGTGTTGGTGTTGGAGAATCCCGCCCCTGCTCCCGACGACAATTTCGGCTCGTCGGTGGCGGTCGCGGGTTCGCGGTTCGCCGTTGGGGCCTACCGGGACAATCTGGGTGCTCCGAATGCGGGCCGCGTTTTCGTTTACGATCTCGAGTCGGGCACGCCGGCGAGCCCGGTGCAGACCCTGACCATGCCCGGTGCCGAGGAGAACGATTGCTTCGGCAATGTCCTGGCGATGGCGGGCAGCTATCTGGCGGTCGGTGCGGAGGCCGATGACACCAGCGCGATCAATGCCGGCCGGGTGCTGGTTTACGATCTTTCCGCAGCCGAGCCTTCCCAACCGTGGCTGACCTTGGCGCAGCCGGCGGGGCAGCCGAACGGTTACTTCGGTACGGCGGTCGCCCTCACGACCGGCCATCTGGTGGTCGGTGCCTACCGCGACGACACTGCGGCGGAGAATGCGGGGACCTGCTATGTGTATCAGCTTTCGGGCGGCAGTCCCGGGGCGCCGGTTGCCACCCCGGACAAGCCGGTCCCCGCGGTGGCGGACTATTTCGGGAACGCGGTGGCCATTTCCGGGAACACCGTCCTGGTTGCTGCCTTCCACGACGACCGGGGGGACATCGAGTCCGGCTGCACCTACGTTTACGACCTCGCTTCCCCGACTCCGGACACCTTCACCTTCGCCCTCGACAATCCGGCAAGCGGTTCGCTCGACCGCTTCGGGACTTCCGTGGCGATCGACGGGAGCATCCTGGCGATCGGATCTCCCGGATCGGATGCCGGCGCGTCCGCGGCCGGCAGGGTGGGCGTGCACGACTTGTCCGCTTCGAAGCCGACGGCCATCCTGGTATCCCTCGAGGATCCGGCCCCGGACGTGGACGAGAATTTCGGTTCCGCGGTGGCGGTGTCCGGGCACATCGTGGTGGTCGGGAGTCCCGGTGATGACGGAGTGGCTGAAGATGCGGGCCGGGTCTATGTTTACGACCTCGCGAACCTGCCCTCGAAGACGCCCGCATGGATCCTTTCGAACCCCGCGCCGGGAGCGGGAGACCGGTTCGGCAGCGCGGTGGCGATCTCGGGCGACATCGTGGTGATCGGAGCCGCCAGCGATGACGCCTCCGGAGCCGATTCCGGGATTGCTTACGTTTACGACCTCGCCTCTCCCACGCCCGCGACACCGATCCATACGCTGGCCAATCCAAGTCCTGCCGCCGGTGACGGTTTCGGAGCCGCGGTGGGAGTGTCCGGGAACCGCATCGTCATCGGGGCTCCGAAGGACGACACCGGAGCCGCGGATGGCGGGATCGCTTATGCCTATGACATCTCCGGAGCATCTCCCGCGGTGCCGCTGCATGTGATCCCGAATCCCACGCCGCAGGTGGACGACGGATTCGGCAACGCGGTCGGCATTTCGGGCACGCTGGTGGGAATCGGAGCCAGTGGCGACGACGCCGGCGCGGCCAATGCCGGGGCGGCCTACGTCTTCGAGTTGTCCGGTGCCACGCCGACGGTGCCGCTGCACACCCTGCCGAATCCCGATCCTGCGGGCGAGGACCGCTTCGGGAACGCGGTGGCGGTTTCCGCTCCGCGGATCGTGGTCGGGTCCTATCTCGACAACAACCCGACGGATTCCGGCCGGACCTATTCCTTCAACATGACGTCGGCGACGCCGACGCTGCCTTCCGCGACGCAGAAGAAAAGCACCTCGACTTCGGGCGACCAGTTTGGTGCTTCAGTCGCGGTCTCCGGTGCCATCGTGGTGGTCGGCACACCCTCCGATAACAAGACCGCGCCGGACAAAGGGGCAGCCTACGTCTTCGGTCCGGCTGCCCCCGAGATTGCCGTCGAGGTCGGCGGAGAGGATCTGGGCAGCGGCGGTTCCGCTTCCTTCGGTCCGGTTGCGATGGGGGCGGGGAGCGAGGGGGAATTGACGATCTCCGTGCTTAACACGGGTATTACCAATCTCTCGATCAGCGCGCTCAGCTTGGTC
>CBFGPU010000523.1:0-3006 GCA_965650715.1 uncultured Haloferula sp.
CCGCAGCCGCTTCCGAATTCGTCGCCCTCGATGCGGATTCGCTGATCGCCGGAGCAAAGGCCCGCAAGAAGTCCCGTGGGCGCTAAAATCCATCGTGTCGCCGAAGCCCGCATCCACGAAGTCCCGTCATGAGCAGCCTTGGCGCGGGCCCGCCGATCGTTCATGACTCGCGCATGTCCGACTCCATCTCCGCGCTTACCGACCGCATCCGTGCCTTTGTCGCCGCGCGGGAGTGGCAGCAGTATCACAACCCGAAGGACATGGCGGTGGCGATCGCGGCGGAGGCCGGGGAGCTGCTCCAACATTTCGTCTGGCAGCAGCCGGACCAAGTGGATCGCCGGGCGGCGGAGAAGCGCGACGAGATCGCTTCCGAGATCGCGGACGTGGGCATCCTCCTGTTCGAAATGGCCGATCTGCTGGGAATGAATCTCGGCGAGGTGATGGAAGCGAAGATCGCGCGCAACGAGCAGCGCTATCCGCAGGACAAGGCTCGGGGGAACAACCTGAAGTACAACGAGCTCTGAACGGCTCCGCCTCGCGGCTTGACCCGGAAGGGCGCAGCGCCGATTCCTCAGGCGCGATCCACGCACTATCCATGAAATCCATCACGCTTTCCCTGGCCACTCTGGCGGCCCTCGGCCTCGTCGCTTGCAACAAGACGGGTACCCCGGCCGAAGAACCGGTCGCGGCCAAGCCCGCCACCGGCGAAGCCAGCGCTCCTGCCACCCCGGCAGCCGACGCAGCCGCGCCCGCCGACAAGGTGAAAACCACGGCGAGCGGCTTGAAATACGAGGTGCTCAAGAGCGGCACCGGCACGGTCCATCCGAAGGCCACGGACACGGTGACCGTCCACTATCACGGCACCCTGCTGAGCGGGAAGGTCTTCGACAGCTCCGTGCAGCGCGGCACCCCCGCCAGCTTCCCGCTCAACCGCGTGATCAAGGGCTGGACCGAGGGCGTGCAGCTCATGAAGGTGGGCGACAAGTTCAAGTTCACGATCCCAGCGGACCTGGCCTACGGCGCGAACAGCCCGAGCCCCGACATCCCGCCGAACAGCACGCTCGTCTTCGAGGTGGAGCTGCTGGGGATCAAGTGATCCGCCCGCAGGAAAAAGAAAAACCCGCTCGCTGCGTTGGGGGAGACGCGGTCGGCGGGTTTTCCTTTTGGTCTCGGGGGGTGTCTCTTTTTGGGGGGATTTGCAGACCGGCGTTGGGGGGAACGACGTGGTCCACATGGGAAATGATGTCCGATTTTGCGGCGGTTAATATAACGTGATCAAGTGATAACTTTCATTTAATATTTTACATGCAATTCCGGCCCGGGCGACCCGGGAGATCGTGGAGTTCGGGATCATTCTCCGGGCCGGAGGGACGAGAGTCCTTCCGCTACGCTTGGGGAAAGGCATGGGGCGCGGGACGCACCCCTCCTTGAGCAATCGGGAGCGAGGGATTGCTAGGCGAACCACTTCACTCCCGCCGCAAAGATCGGCTGGCGCTTCTCGCCGGGGATGTTCTTGCCGACGAGGCTGCCGCTGCGCTCGGTGTGCGCCATCTTGCCGAAGACCCGGCCGCAGGGGCTGGTGATGCCTTCGATCGCGAAAAGCGAGCCGTTCGGATTGGTGTCGATCTCCATCGAATAGACGCCGTCGGTATCGACGTACTGCGTGGCGATCTGACCCTTCGCGGCGAGTTCGGCGATAACGCCGGGGCTGGCGAGGAATTTGCCCTCGCCGTGCGAAACCGGGATGCTGTGCAGGTCGCCGACTTCCATGCCCGCCATCCATGGCGAGAGGGTGCTGGCGATGCGGGTGGTGACGTAGCAGGAAACGTGGCGGCCGATGTCGTTGAAGGTGAGCGTGGGGGCATCCGCTTGCGGATCGCGGATCTCGCCGTAGGGAACGAGGCCGGTCTTGATGAGGGCTTGGAAGCCGTTGCACACGCCGAGGACAAGGCCGTCGCGGTTCTTGATCAGGTCCATGATCGCATCGGCGACGCGCGGGTTGCGGATCACCGTGGCGATGAACTTCGCCGAGCCGTCCGGCTCGTCGCCCGCGCTGAAGCCGCCGGGGAACATCACGATCTGCGACTCGCGGATCTTCGCCGCGAAGGCTTCCAGCGATTCCTCGATGTGGCGCGCGGTCAGGTTGCGGAAGACCAGGATCTCGGAATCGCCGCCGGCCTCGTTGAAGGCTTTCACGGAGTCATACTCGCTATTGGTGCCGGGGAAGGACGGGATGAGGACCTTCGGCTTCGCGTGCTTGGCCGTCGAGGAGCGGTGCGAGTGATTGGCAAAGGAAGCTGCGAGCGTGAGGTGCGGGGTTTCCGCGAGCCGGGTGTCCTCCTTGGTCGGATAAATGGGCTCGAGGGTGCCGACCCACGCGGCTTGCAAGTCCGCTAGTTCGTGCTGTTCGGCGGGGAACTCGAGGCGGGCGGTCGGGATCGTTTCGCCGATCTTCTCCGCGCCGAGCGACTCGGGAAGCTCCGCACCGTGCTCGATCAGGAAGGCGAAGTAGCGCTCGGCGTAAGGATTGAGATCGGAGCTGATCTTCGCGCCAATGCCATTGCCGAAGGCGCTGGTCGCGATGCCGTGCAGGAGGCCGCCGGCACCGAGCGACTTCACCGAGATCAGCTTGCCTTCGGCATTGAGCCCGTGAAGCAGCGCGGCCACTTCCTTGAGGCGCTCGTAGTCGGGCAGGTTGTTGTCGTCCCGGGAGACTTCCACCAGCGAGAGCGTGCTGCCCGCCTGCTTGAATTCCGGCGAGAGCGCGCGGCTGGCGAGTCCCGGCGCGAGCGCGAAGGACACGAGCGTTGGCGGCACGTCGAGGTCGTTGAAGGAGCCGGACATCGAGTCCTTCCCGCCGATGGCCGCGAGGCGCAGGCCATGCTGAGCGTGATAGGCGCCGAGCAGCGCGGCGAAGGGCAGGCCCCAGCGCGCGGGATCGCCGCCGAGCTTCGGGAAATACTCCTGCAGCGTGAGGCGGATATCGCTGAGGCGACCGCCGGCGGC
>CBFGPU010000524.1:0-3004 GCA_965650715.1 uncultured Haloferula sp.
CGAGCTGGAACTCCTCCCGGTCCGCTTCACCCCGGAGAATGCCATGGAGTTGGTATCCCGCTACGACGTGGTGCTCGACGGCTGCGACAATTTCCCCACGCGCTTCCTCTCGAACGACGCCTGCTTCTTCCTGAAGAAGCCCTGCGTTTACGGCTCGATCTTCCGTTTCGATGGCCAGGTCACGGTCTTCGCCCCGCACCTCGGCGGCCCCTGCTACCGCTGCATGCTCCCGTCCCTTCCCGCACCGGGCTCCGCTCCATCCTGTGAGGAAGCCGGGGTCCTCGGCGTCCTCCCCGGCGTGGTCGGTTCGCTGCAGGCGATGGAAGCCATCAAGCTGCTGCTAGACATCGGCGAGCCGCCTCTCGGCAAGCTCCTCTGCTACGACGCGCTGGGCACGAACTTCCGTGGCCTCCGCCTCCGCCGCGATCCCGCCTGCCGCCTGTGCGGTGACACCCCTTCGATCCATTCCGTGAGCAATACCGAAACCACCGCCAACCCCTCCTGCGAAGTCCCCGGCAGCGAGATTCCCGCCATCACCGCCGCCGATCTCGCCGCCCGCATCGGTGCCGGCGAAGATCTCTATATCCTCGACGTGCGCCAGCCGGAGGAAGAGGCGGAAGGCACCATCCCGGGCGCCCACCTCATCCCCCTCGCCACGCTGCCCGGGCGTCTCGGCGAACTCCCCGCGGACCGCGAGATCCTCGTCCACTGCCGTTCCGGCGGACGTTCCGGACGCGCCGTGAAGCTCCTCCGCGAAGCCGGTTTCTCCCGCGCCGTCAATGTGGCTGGTGGGATAAACGCGTGGAACGCACTGAAGGCTTAGGCTGCGTCTCCTTCACGTCTTCCTCGACCACGCGGACCGCATCGCGGTGGACCCACACGCTTTGCACCAAGCCGAGCAGGAACATGCAGATCACCACGAAGGTACCCGAATAGCTGATCATCGGCAGCGGGATACCCGTGATCGGCATCAGCAGTACGCACATGCCGATGTTCTCGAAGATGTGCGCGAAGAAGATCGCCACTGTCCCTCCCACCAGGAGCCGCCCCATCGGATCGCGCGCGTAAGCCCCGATGAACAAGCACAGCACGAGCAGGAGCGCGAATGAAGTCAGCAGCAGCAGGCTGCCGCGGAAGCCCTGCTCCTCCGCGATCACCGCGAAGATATAGTCGTTGTGCGCGGTTTCCTGAGGGATGAATCCCTTGGCATGAAGCGAATTGCGGTTCGCATCGGCATTCCACCCCGCACCGAGCCAGCCGGCCTTCCCCACCGCGACCGAGACCCGGTGGGCTGCGTATCCCTCGTCGAGAACGTCCACTTCCTTCCCGTGGAGCATCCGCCAATAGGTGTCCATGCGCTCCGGACCGCGCTCCGACACCGCCGGCAGAATCACGTAGAAGGCAACCGGCAGCAGGGCCGCCCCCACCAGCGACAGCGCCGTCAGATAGCGGAACGGAATCCCCGCGATCAGCAGCGTCACCGCGGCCAGGGGAATCCACACGATCGCCGAGCCCATGTCCCCCTTCGCCATCACCACCAAGAAAGACACTCCCGAAATCACTCCCACGATCGCGATCTTCAGAAAGGGCTCGTCCAACAGCCACCCCACCTTCGGGATCAGTCGCCCCAAGCGCGGCAGATCCTGCAACAGGCAGCCCGTGAGCAAGAGACCTCCTGCCAGGACGATCTGCGCCGGCTGGAACATGAAGGAGGAGCCGAGTTTCACCTGCCCCACCCCCGTGGAAATGGACATCAGCCCGAGACCCGCGATCCAGATCGGCAGGCCCAGCCAGCGATACCAGCGGTAGTCGATCAGCGCGGTGCCGAAATAGATCACCGACCCGATCAGGATCGAAAGCTTCTGCTTCTCCGCGTAAAACGCGCCCCCGCCCGGCAAATGCCGCGCCGCACTCTCGATGGAAAACACGCCAAATACCAGCAACCCGTACATCGTGAGGACGAGCGGCCAGTTCAAGCCGAGCAGTTTCCGGAACAGCGGGGTCATCGGGCGGACCGACCATAGCCACCGCTGCCCCGCTGACAAGCCGACCCGCAAGCTTCTTGCGATTCTCCCCATTCATCGCGATGCTAGCTCCCGATGCGCCGCTTCCTGATCCCGATCCTTGTCCTTCTCGTCATCCTCGGCACCTTCGGCTGGTGGTGGTTCCGGCCCGAACGGGTCGTCTCGCGCCGCGTCTCCGGCCTCTTCGAGGCCGCCAATGTCAGCGCGGATGCCGGGAATATCACCCGCAGCACCCGCGGCACTGCCCTGGAGCCCTTCCTCGCCGCCAAAATCACCTTTGAGGGCCCCGACGGCCCCACCGAGGAAATCGAAGGCCCGCGAAAACGCGAGGACATCGTGGCCATGTACACCGCCCTCGCGAAGTTCTGTCGCAGCGCCACCGTCCAGGACCTCGAGATCGAATCCGTGGAGATCAGCGGCGACGAGGCCCTCGTGAAGGCCACGGTGGACGCCGTGATCGAACTCCAGAACGACGAGCAGCCCGTCAACGGCATCCAGCACCTCGACATGACTTGGCTCAAGGAAGACGGTGTCTGGCGCCTATCCCGCGCGAAATGGAACGAAACGGGCCGCTGACCACCGTCCGCCCCCGCTTTTCGTCAATTTCCATGGAGATTCTGCTTGGCAAGCCGCGCAGCCTCATGCAGTTTCCCCGCCCTCCCGCCACCCGGCGGGCAGTTTTCCGAACGAATTCACGCACATGGCCGTCGCTCTCCGACTCAACCGCCAGGGAACCAAGGACCGTCCCTATTACAAGATCGTCGCCGTCGATAGCCGCAAGCGCCGCGACGGACGTTACATCGAACAAGTCGGCACGTACGACCCGCTCAAGGAAGGTGTGAACTTCACCATCGACCTCGAAAAGGCCGACAAGTGGGTTGGCGTGGGTGCCCAGGTCTCCGAGACCGTGAACAGCATCATCCGCAAGGCCCGCACCGCGGCCAAGGCTTAGCCCTTCGCAGCACCCGGATTTCACGGCC
>CBFGPU010000525.1:0-3002 GCA_965650715.1 uncultured Haloferula sp.
GCGACGCTTTTCAGGTTCGCAGCGATGCCGTCGCGGCGGGTCTTCCCCGGCTCCGGGGCAACCTGATCGAAGGTCGAGGTGCAGCGCGGGAAGGCACCGGTAAGCAGGCGGAAGGCGAGCACACCGAAAGCGAAGAGATCCCAGCGGTAACCTTTCTCCCGCAGGAAGCCCTCGGGATCGCGGAGCTGGTCGGGAGGCTGGTAGAGGACCGCGTCGGTATATTCGAGATTGGCGATGCCGGGCATGTTGCCGAGCGCCCAATCGGTGAGCACCACCTTGCCGCCGTCGTCGAAGAACACGTTGCCGGGCTTGAGGTTGCCGTGGGCGACCTGCCGGTCATGGAGCGCGGCGAGGGCACGCAGGATTTCGAGGACCACGGACCACGAATTCTCGCCGGGGAAGCGGTCGAGGCGATGCTGGAGCGAGCGGGGCACCCAGGTGTCCTCAACTTCGTCGCCGAGGAATTTCGTGATACGGATGACCTGCTTGCCGCGGTAGTCGGCCGCCCGCTCGGGCAAAACGCCCTCCGGCCAAGCGGGTTCCTCCAGCCGGAGGGCCATCTCCTCCAGCAGGGCGCGGTTCACCGCCGAGGGGTCCAGCACCTTCACCGCGACCATCTCGTCCGAGGCGTCGCGGGCGCGATAAACGCGCCCGCAGGCACCGGCCCCGACCGGGCCGAAAACCTCGAGAGAATTCACTTCGGGGGGCTGCATGCCAACAGGATGCAACACGCTCCCCGGCTCGCCAATCCTTCAATTTCCCCGAAAATTCGTTTCGCTGCGATGAAACATTTCTCACGGGTTCCGGCGTAAGACCTGATCGAAAACGCCTTCCATCCATGAAAATCCGTTGCCCCGGCAATCCGCTCGACCGCTATTCCTCCCGCCGCGAGTTCCTCCACGTCGGCCTGGTCGGCGGGCTGGGACTGACCCTGTCCCAGTTCCTGCGCCAGCAGGCGAAGGGCGACCAGAAATTCTACGAGACCCGCGAGGGCGTGGCAAAGGGGATCATCCACATCTTCCTGCCCGGGGGGATCGCGCACCAGGAATCCTTCGACCCGAAGCCCTTCGCGCCAGCCGAATACCGAGGGCCCTTCGGCGCGATCGACACGAAGATCCCGGGCGTGCAATTCGGCGAGAAGATGAAGGAGTTGGCGCAGCTTGCCGACAAGATGACCATCATCCGCTCGATGTCGCACGGTGAGGCGGCGCACGAGCGCGGCACGCACAACATGTTCACGGGCTACCGCCCCTCCCCGGCGCTGGAGTATCCGTCCTACGGCTCGGTGATCTCGCACGAGCTGGGGTCGAAGAACAACCTGCCGCCGTATGTGTGCGTGCCCTCGGTGCCGAACGAGTTTGCGAACTCCGGCTACCTTTCCTCGGCCTACGGCCCCTTCGCGCTGGGCTCGGATCCTTCCAACAAGAACTTCCAAGTCCGCGACCTGAACCTGCCGAACGGCTGCGACGAGTTCCGCTTCTCCCGCCGCCGCTCGCTGCTGGAGACGGTGGACTCGCACTTCCGCGCGCTGGAGAAGTCCGACGCGATCGACGCCATGGACGCCTTCTACCAGCATGCCTACAAGCTGATCTCCTCGGAATCGGCGCGCGAGGCCTTCAACCTGAAGGCCGAGCCGGATGCGCTGAAGGATGAATACGGCCGCAACGAAGCGGGCCAGCGGATGCTGCTCGCCCGCCGCTTGATCGAGGCGGGCACGCGCTTCGTCTCGCTGACGGTCGGCGGCTGGGACCACCACGACAACATCAAGGGCCAGATCGAGAACCAGCTCCCTCCGGTGGACAAGGCGATCGCGGCGCTGATCCGCGATCTGGAACGCCGCGGGATGCTCGATTCAACGCTGGTGATGGTGACTTCCGAATTCGGCCGCACGCCGAAGATCAACACGACGGGCGGTCGTGACCACTGGCCGAATGTCTTCTCGGTGATGATGGCCGGCGGCGGCTTCAAGCAGGGCTACGTGCACGGTTCCTCCGATGCGCTCGGCGGCGGGGTGGATACCGATGGCGTGACCGTGGAAGATCTCTCGACGACGATCTACAACCAGATCGGCATCACCAGCGACAAGGAGCTGATGGCTCCGGGCGCCGACGCTCAATCTCATCGAACCCCGCGGCGGACAGCGCGGGGTGGAGATGGACATGCACTTCTACGGCGAGCGGCTGGACGGGATCCAGGAACTGCTGGCTTACCAACCGGGGATCGAGGTGCGGTCCTTCGCAGTGGAGAATGACAAGCACGCCTCGGCCAAAATTTTCATCAAGCCCGATGCCCCGCTGGGCGAACACGGGCTGCGGGTGCGGACCACCGGCGGCGTGAGCTTCCTGCGATCCTTCTTCGTCGGGCAGTTCCCGGTCGTGAACGAGGCGGACCCGAACGACAAGCCGGAGGAAGCGCAGCGGATCGAGCTGAACACGACGGTGCAGGGCACCGCCAAGCAGGAGGATGCGGACTACTATGTGTGCAGTTTGAAGAAGGGCCAGCGCTTCACCGCGGAGGTGGAGGCGATGCGGCTGGGGCGGACGATGTTCGACGCCTATGTCGCTATCGTGGATCCGAAGGGCTTCGAGATCGCCTCCTGCGACGATGCCGCGCTGCTGCGCACCGACCCGTTCGTCTCGACGATCATCCCGGAGGACGGCGACTACCGCGTGCTGGTACGGGAAGCGGCGTACGAGGGGAACGACAACTGCGAGTATCGCGTGAACATCGGGACTTTCCCGCGGCCGAAGGCGGTCTTCCCGACGGGCGCGAAGCCGAGCGAGACGGTCGAGTTCAAGTTCATCGGGGATCCGGCGGGGGACTTCACGGAGACGGTGACGATCCCGGCGGATGCCCAGGGTAAATTCGCGCTCTTTCCTTCTCGCGATGGCGTGCATGCTCCCTCGCCGCACTGGATCAAGGTCTCGCCGCTGGCTTCCGCCGCGGAGACGGAGCCGAACCCGAATACCAAGCAATCGAGCAAGCTGCCGGACCTGCCGGCG
>CBFGPU010000526.1:0-2998 GCA_965650715.1 uncultured Haloferula sp.
GATCTCGCTGTGCTTGGCGAAAAGCTCTCCGCCCTCGCGAAGGACAAGGACGACATCGCAATCCTGATCTCCGCCGATCCCCAAGACACCTACAGCCGGGTGGTGGATGTGCTCGACCTCTGCACCAAGGCCAAGATCGACAACGTGGTGTTCAGCGTCGCCCATCCCGAGGGCGGTGAGACGCCGGCACCCGCGGGCGATAGCCCTCCGACAGGGGAGGGAGAGTGATGCCGGCACGAGTTCTTCACAGGATTATTCACACCTACGTGATCGCGTAGGGTGAACGGGAAAGATCGTCTTTCGGGCAAATTCAACGGCTTCGGAAAGCTTGAAGGGGTGAAATTCGGACACCTTGTAGCCTGTACCTTTGCGGGGTAGAGAGGCTGTTCCTAAGGTAGCCGAAGTATCAATACGCCCGTTTGATTTGCGGATCTTGCTTATACGAGGTGGTTGGAAGTCGGGTTGTCCTATCTAATAAGCTCTTGCTCAATGACTTATGCTCATGCCAGTCTAACGGCATGACGTTTCCCCCCGGTGCCTTGCCGCTCGCGTCGATTGGCGCGATGCGGCCTGTGTTCATGATCATCATGGGAGTATTCCTCCTCCTGACCGTTTGGCGGATCACCCGCGGCACTTCCGGCTGGGCTCCGCGGATCCTGATGGCGGGTGCCCTCCTGCTCGCCTTCGGCTACGCCGTGGTCATGCCGCTGTATCAGGGCGGGATCGTCATGGCGGTGACCCCGGCGGGTGGCGCGCTTTTCGAATACACTTGGGTCGAAGTCGGCTGGCACCTCGTGAAGATGGTATCGATGAACGGCGGCTGGCTCGTTCTCGGCATCGGCGTCGCGCTGCACGCCGGGCTCTTCGAAACCGAGAAGTCCGCCGCCCCGGTCCAGGTTCCCACTTCCTCCCCCTCCCATGAGCCCGTTCGTTGAATTTGTTGTTGAAAACGGTTTCCTGATGGATGCCGGCGGTGTGATCGGCCTCGGCCTTCTCGGGCTTGCCGCCGTGCGGCTGTCGCAGCGTTATCACTCCTGGGGCGGTTCGCTCCTGGCGTGTGGTGCCCTGCTGCTCCTGCTCGGCCGCCTGTGGGTCCTCGCGACACCGCACATTCTCACTTCCCAAATGCGGAATGAGATCGGCCACACCATGGTCGAAGTCATCACGCTTGCTCCTTTCGCCCTCCTGACCGCCGGTCTGGCGGGCGTTGTCTGGGGTCTGTGGGGTCACGAACAGTGGCTCCGGTCGGAACGTTAAACCAACGGCTTTTCCCCCGGATAGGGCGGCATCCCTTCCTGTAGGGGATGCCGCCCGCTTTTTTCCGGCCGACCGGTAGATCGGCTGCGGCGTAGCATGCGCTCAGGCGAGGTTGATGAGGCTTTTGCGCATTTGCTCGGCCACGGCAGCGGGGGTGTCGCCGAAGAAGCGCTTGAACTCGCGGTTGAACTGGGAGGCGCTTTCGTAGCCGACGAGACGCGAGGCGCTGCCCGCGGTTTCACCCTGGTTCACCATCAGGAGGCGTGCCTTGTGAAGCCGGATCGACTTCAGGTATTGGAGAGGCGGGGAACTGGTCACCGCCTTGAAGTGGGAGTGGAAGGTCGAGACACTCATCCCGGCTTCACCGGCGAGCGTGGCCATGTCCATCGGCTGCGCGTAGTCCGCATGCATCCGGTGCAGGGCGCGGCTGATCTGGCCGAAATGCGTGTGCGGCGCGGCCAGCGCCCGCAAGGTTCCGGCCTCCTCGTGGCACAGCACGCGGTAGATGATCTCGCGCACGCACTGCGGGCCCAGGATGCGAGCTTCATCGGAATCGCCGAGGGCTTCGACGAGCCGCAGGATCGCCTCATACAAGCGGTCGTCCAGAGGGTTCGCGCGGATCGCCTGCGGCTTGCCCATCGGGATCGGCGGGGACTTCTCCATCTCCATCATGATCTCGGCCACCACCGCCGGCGTGACACCGATCGAGATGCCCAACAGGGGGCCCTCCGGTGAGGCGACCGTCTCGCACTCGAAGGGCAGGGGAACCGAGAGCACCAGGTAGTGGTTCGCATCGTAGGTGAACATCTGCTCGCCGAGGTAGCCGCGCTTGCGGCCTTGAGCGACGATCACGATGCTGGGTTCGTAGGAGACCTGGGTCCGGATCACCGGAGAGGTCGAGCGCATGAACTTCACGCCCGGCAGCCGCGAGGGACTGAAGCCTTCGCCCTGCGCCAGGTTGCCTAACAGATCGACCAAACGCGTGTCCCGGGGTGCCGCGATGGGATCCGAAGGTGGCATATCCCGTTTCCGGGTGCTTGTGGTGGTCATGCGACTAATAGGCAACAATACACCACAAATTGGCAACAGGAATCCGCCGCCCCATAGGATCAGGCAATACTTCCGGTGCATCGGGTCTATCGCGGAAGCGCCCGGCCGGATACGTTGGAATCATGGAAGCGCGATCAACGCCTTCCGCCAAACCAACCAAAAAAATGAACTCCAATTCCGAATCGAAAGTCGTCCTCATCACCGGTGCCAGCAGCGGGATCGGTGAAGCTACCGCCCGTCTTCTCGCCCGCAAGGGTCACCGACTCGTGATCGGCGCGCGCCGCACGGACCGGCTGGAAGCGTTGGCCAAGCAACTGAACGAAGAAGGCGGCCATGTGGAATTCACCTCGCTGGACGTGACCGATCTGGACGACGTGCAGGCCTTTGCCGGCCTCGCGCTCGAGAAGTTCGGCCGCATCGACGTGATCGTGAACAACGCGGGGGTGATGCCGCTCTCCCCGCTGGAAGCACTCAAGATCGACGAGTGGAACCGGATGATCGACGTGAACATCCGGGGCGTGCTGCACGGCATCGCCGCCGCGCTGCCGGTCATGAAGAAGCAGGGCTCCGGCCAAGTGATCAACGTCTCGTCCATCGCCGGGCACCAGGTCTGGCCGTCCTGCGCGGTCTATAGCGCGACGAAGTATGCGGTGATCGCGATCTCCGACGGCCTGCGTCAGGAAAACACCGA
>CBFGPU010000527.1:0-2996 GCA_965650715.1 uncultured Haloferula sp.
GAGCGGAGCGAGGAGCAGCAAGCCTCCGCGGAGAAGTTGAACAAGATCGCGTTCCGCCTTAACCTGCTCGCCGGTTTCTTCCTGCCCTTGGTCGCGCTGGGTGGCTTGTTCGGCATGAACGTGGATCTGCCCGATTTCGTGCAGGGCTGGTTCTGGCTGATCTTCTTCGGCGGCTTGATCACCGGTGGAACCTTGGTCTGGCTGGTGAGCCGCAAAACGGGAGCGGGTTCATGACAGGATTGTGGGTGCTGCTCGGCGGCTTGCTGTGCGTGGCGGCGATTGTCTTCTGGCACGCCGGGCGCGTGGAGCGGCGCCGCCGTGCCTTGCGGGGACTGCGCTTGGACGAGCGGCAGCGCGGGCTGGTAATCGAGGCTTTCCCCTTGTGGGAGGAAATTCCCGAGGACATCCGGATGGAGACGGAAGGGTGGATGCACGTCTTCCTCGCCGAGAAGAGCTTCGAGGCCTGCGGTGGTCTGGAGGAAGTGACGGAAGAAATGCGCCTCGCCATTGCCGCTCCGGCCTGTCTCTTGATCGCGAATCGTCCTCACGATTACTACGAGAGACTTCGTAGCATTCTGGTCTATCCGGATGCCTTCCGGGTGAAGGACGAGTGGGGCGTGGAGGACGTCCGCCTCGGCGAATCGTGGGGCCAGGGCAGCGTGGTCCTGGCGTGGCAAACGGTGAAGCAGGGCGACGCGAACCCCGAGGACGGGCTCAACGTGGTGTTGCACGAATTCGCGCACCAGATCGACCAGGAGGACGGTGCGGCGGACGGCGTGCCGGAGCTCGAGGAGGTGACCGACTACGGCAAGTGGTCAGGGGCGTTCCTTCCCGCCTACGATGAGTTTTGCGAGCGGGTGAATGCGGGGAAGCGGACGGTGATGGATGACTACGGCGCGGAAAGTCCCGCGGAGTTCTTCGCGGTGGCGACGGAGACTTTCTTCGAGCGGGCGAAGGGATTGCGCAGGGAAGAGCCGGAGATCTACGCGGAATTGGTGAAGTTCTACGGCATGGACCCGGCGGGATGGGAGATCGCCAATCGTTGATCTTCCCATCATCCATTGGGCTGTGAGTGTGAGTCCGGTTGACGATCAGCGGGTTGGGATACCAACGATTCGGGATTGCCCGCGCCCCGTCCCCCTTCCAGTATCCTGCCGCACATGATCATTTCGCCGAAAATCCGAGGCTTCATCTGCACGACCGCTCATCCCGAGGGCTGTGCCGCACACGTTCAGGAGCAGATCGACTACGTGAAGTCGAAGCCCGCGCTGGCCAATGCCCCGAAGCGGGTGCTGGTGGTGGGCTCCTCCACGGGCTACGGCCTTGCCTCGCGGATTGTGCCCGCATTCGGCGGCGGTGCCGCGACCATCGGCGTGTTCTTCGAAAAGGAAGGCACGGAAGGGAAGACGGGTTCGGCGGGCTGGTACAATTCGGCGGCTTTCGAAGAGAAAGCGGCGAAGGCCGGCCTCTACGCGAAGAGCTTCAACGGCGACGCCTTTTCGAACGAGGTGAAGCAACGGGTGATCGAGGCGATCAAGGCCGACCTCGGACAGGTGGACATGATCGTCTACAGCCTCGCCTCCCCGCGCCGCACCGATCCGGAGACCGGCGAGGTATACAAGTCCGTGCTCAAGCCGACGGGCGAAACCTACACGAACAAGAATCTCAACACGGACAAGAAGCAGATCGAGTCAGTGACGATCGAGCCCGCCAACGAGGATGAGATTGCCCAGACCGTGAAGGTGATGGGCGGCGAGGACTGGAAGCTGTGGATCGATGCACTGTCGCAAGCCGGCGTGCTTGCGGATGGCTTCAAGACGGTGGCCTATTCCTACATCGGGCCCGAGCTGACGTGGGCGATCTACACGGATGGCACGATCGGCCGCGCCAAGCTCCACCTGGAGCAAACCGCCCGCGAATTGAACGAGGCTTACGGTCAGGACACCGCGGTGGTTTCGGTGAACAAGGCGCTGGTCACGCAAGCCAGTTCCGCGATCCCGGTGGTGCCACTCTACATCTCGATCCTCTACAAGATCATGAAGGCGAAGGGCACGCACGAGGGCTGCATCGAGCAGATCCACCGGCTCTTCGCCGATCACTACGGCGCGGCCAACGGCCCGACGCTCGACGAGAAGGGCCGCATCCGCATCGACGATTGGGAAATGAGCCCCGACGTTCAGGGCGAGGTCGAGAAGATCTGGAACGTCATCACCACCGAGCAACTCGGCGAGCTTTCGGATTTCGAGGGCTACCAGAAGGAATTCCTCAAGCTCTTCGGCTTCGGCCTGAGCGGTGTGGACTACACGGCGGAGACCGATCCGGTCCGTCCGGTGCCGAGCCTCGCCTGACCGGGAAATCTCATCGTCATGCCACTCTGGTACTACGGTTCACCCGCCGGTCAGAAAGGACCGGTGGAGGAGCACGAACTCCGCGCCATGATTGCCGCCGGGCAATTGGGTGCGGAGACCTTGGTGTGGCGTGACGGTATGAAGGATTGGGCCCGGCTGGATGCCGTCGCGGAGCTGACGCAAGGGGTGATCTCCCCCTACGCTCCCCCGCAATCGTTCGCGCCCGGCTATTATGTCCCGGTGGCCAACAGCGGTCTCGCGATCGCGAGCCTGGTGTGCGGGATTCTTGCCGTGTGTTCGTGCTATTTCGGCGGGCTTTTCGGAGTTCCTGCAGTAATCTGCGGTCATCTGGCGCTTTCCAAGATCCAGCAGTCCCCTGTTCCCATGACCGGCCGCGGCATGGCAATCGCGGGGCTGGTGATGGGCTATCTAGGGATTCTCTTTTCGCTCGCGGCTCTGGTGATAATCTTCATCGCCATGATCGGGAGCATGAACTAACGGTTTAGGAAACGCATGAACTGGTACTACGCGAAAAACGGAGCGCAGCAGGGGCCGATTTCCCTGGAGGACATGAAGTCGCGCATCGCCATGGGTGAAATCTCTGACACCGACCTCGCTTGGCAGGAAGGGATGTCCGACTGGATGCCG
>CBFGPU010000528.1:0-2993 GCA_965650715.1 uncultured Haloferula sp.
ACGATTCCCATTCCGGCCAGGTCGCGCGAGGTGATCTTCAGGGCCTTGGCGGCCCTTAAGCTCCAGCCGAATATATTTATCCCGTCGGCGATCATTCCCCGAAAACAACCTGAGGCGGGATTTAACGGCGCGTTGGGACCAATTTCGCCGCCGTGGCCGGATCGACCTCGAAGCTTCCCTTGCCGAAGGCCTTCACGGCTCCCCCTTCCGGGACCTGGTATTCATAGGCTTTGATCGGCTTGGTGCCCTCGATCTCGGACATCAGATAAACCCGGATCGACAACGCCTCCTTCCCGGTGGATCCCGGCAGCGCCTTCGCCGTATAAGTCACCGAGTTCACTCCGTCGAGCGCCCCGCCGAGGACGATTTCCGCCTCCTTGGCATTGGCGAAGCGGTGGCGGCTGAGTTGGTTCACCTGCACGTAGATCTCCCTCCCCGGGCAGAAGACATAGACCTTCGCGATGTACTTCGCGTTCGGCACCGGAAGCGGCGTCTTCGGCACGACCCCGTCCGCTTGGAATTCAGGGGTCTCCGACACATACTTCAGGTTACCCTCCGCCAGTTCTTTCCGGACATCCGGAAGCGCGGCCAGATTCACGAAATCCGCGCGGTCGTATTTCCAGCCTCCGGCATTGACGAAGGAAAGCACCAGCACGTTGTCCGTCGGCTCCCCGCCCACCCCGAAATTCACCTTGCCGAAGAAGGCGGCCTTCGCGGTCGCGCCCTTCTGGGACATATGGATCATTTTCAGGTTTTCCAAGGACGGCGGCGGCGCGGGCAGGTCGAAGACGCCGGCGGGAAAGGGACGCTTCTCGGATACCAGCCGGTTCCGGATTTCCGCCTGACGGTGCGGCGCGGTCGTGCGCTGCCAGGCGGATACGTCCTTGCGCATGACCGCCGTGCGCCAGACGCCATAGATGCTGACGAGGGACTTCGCCGTTTCCTGCGCAGGGGCCTGTGCAAAGGCGGCGGCGGAGCTGGCGACAAGGGCGATCGAGGTCAGGAAGCGCGTCATCGGCGGAATCGATTGGACAAGTGCGGCACGGACATAACAATTCTTTTCGCGCGCCGGTCGAGTCCGGGCATTTTTTCTTCCCGTCCCCCTCGATGAGTCTGCTCCAAAGAACCCCGCTGATCGGCCAAGCCAGACAGCGGGAGATGCTGAAGTCGGCCACTTCCTTCGCCTATTCCGAGACCCCCGAAGGTCCGCTGCACGCCCATTTCTTCACGCCGCCGGGTTTCGAACCGGGCGACAAGCGTCCCCTGCTGGTCTTCCTGCACGGCGGGCTGTGGGACACGGCGATGGCAACCCAGTTCGTCCCGCACTGCTTGCATTTCGCGGAGCGCGGTGCCGTGCCGGTCACCCTCGAGACGCGGGTCTTCTCGACCCACCGCACCGGGCCGCTGGAGGCGCTTGCGGACCTCAAGGCCTTCCTGGCGTGGGTAAAAAGCTACGAGCATCATTTCGGCGTGGATCCGTCGAAGGTTGTTCTCGCCGGTGCTGCCGGCGGTGCCTTCCTGGCCTTGGCGATGACATTGCCGAAGTTGCAGAAGGATGAACTGCCGGCGGTCTATTCCCCTGCGGCGCTGCTGCTTTTCAGTTCGATCCTGGATACCGTCGCAAGGCCCTTGGTCGAAAGGTTCCCCGACAGCGGCACGGCGAAGCGCCTGAGCCCGCTCAAGACCGTGCGCCGCAAGGCTCCGCCGATGATGCTTTTTCACGGCAAGAAGGATCGCGTGGCCCCCTTTTCTCTCGTGGAGAAATTCATGAAGTCGATGCGCTGGCGGCGGAACAAGATCGAGTTGCTCGATCTGGAGAACGCCGACCACACCTTCTTCAATTTCAACGTCTCGGAACTCTACTACGAGATCAGCGTGAAAGCCGCCGACCAGTTCCTCGTGGATCTGGGCATTCTGGAACCCGCTCCACCGGTGGAAGAAGGCTTGATCGAACACGTCGGGTAGGCCTCACCAGAACGCTGGAGAGCCCGTGCCGGAGCGAGCATCCGGGCTGCCGGCCGGGCCGGGAACCGGGGCGTAGATCTGCGTTACCCAGATATTGCCCTGTTCGTCTTGCACCATGCCGAGACCGGTAACGGCGTACGGCCCGAGAAGATTCCGGCGGTGCTGTGAGGAATCCGTCCAGACTTTCAGCATCGCCTGCGGACTGCGGCCCGCCTTCACGTGCCAGCGCATCACGTTCTCCGCCTTCGCATTCATGCCGTAGCGAGCCGACGCTTCATCGCCGCGGGAAGCGGTGCCCTGGTGGTCGAGCTTGCCCCTCCGCGCCATCGATTCCGAATGCTGCCGGGCCATTTGGTCCAGACCGGGATGACGGGCGAGAGAAGCCTTGCCGGACGAACGGCGGTAGGAGTTGCCCGCTTCGCGGAGGCGAGAGCCGAGGTCGCGCAGTTCCGGAGCGGCCACGACCTCGTGATTTGCGCCTTCCGAACTCCCGCCCAGCGGGCCGCAAGAGCTGCCGAGGGCGGTTAACATGGCCAGCTTCAAGAAGCTCGCGATCCGGAGAACGGCTGGGGTCTTCATCGGGGATGGCGGCGGTTCTTCCGCCCCCCTGCTTGTTTCCCGGAGTGTCCGCGGCTGTCAAAATCCAAATGGCCGTCCCTCGCCGCCGGGTGGAGGAAAAAAGGGGGCACAAATCCTGCTTGGCACGAGGGGTGTGCTGCCGTTTATTCCCCGCCCCGCGGGAGACCTCCGCGCCGGTAAGACAGCGCGGGACCGCGGGACACGGCTTTTTGCCATTCCCTGCGATGAATCCCTATTACCATCCGAGCACGCCTCTGGTCCCCGGTTCCCTGCACCGCCTCTCTGCCGAACGCGACAATTGCGGCATGGGAGCCATCGCCCAGATCAACGGCAAACGCTCCTTCGAGGTCATCGACATGGCCCTGACCTCCGTCTGCAACATGACCCACCGCGGGGCCGTGGATGCCGACATGAAGACCGGCGACGGATCCGGCATCCTCTCGCAGATC
>CBFGPU010000529.1:0-2988 GCA_965650715.1 uncultured Haloferula sp.
CGCCAGGCCGAAGCGGCGCACGCCGAGCAACCGGGCCCCGATCTGGGTGTCGTACACAACCGGAGGCAAAGTCGAAAAGCTGCGGCGCAGCATTGTCATGTCGTAGTCCGCGCCGTGCATCCAGACCGTGCGGGCTCCGAGGAAGCCTCCCAGAGGCGAGAGGTCCTCGATTGAAAGCGGGTCGATCAGCGCGTCATCCCCGCCACAGGAGTACTGGACCAGACAGAGGGATTCCCGGTAGCGATGGAGGCTGTCCGCCTCCGTATCGATGGCACATACTGCATCGGCCGGTGGGCGGGAAAGCAAAGAGACGAGTTCCTGGGAATCGCTGACCAATGGTTGGGATGACATACCCGGGGGAAACCTTCAGGCGAAAGGGAAAGCTCCGGAGCCCTAATTGCGGACTCCGGAGCCGTTGTCGAATTCAAAATCCCGGCTCATGCGGAACGGGACGACGGCAGACTACTTCACCGTCACTGCGGAGAGGGTCACACGGAGGTCCGGGAGTTCCGCATCGGGATCGGCCACCGGATTCACGCTCTTCAGGACAAGGAACTGCTGGGTCAGGTTGACGGTGGTCGGCAGGGCGCGGGTGTTGAAGCCCACCGTCTCCCGGGTATCCGGGAAAATCAGCTTCACCTCGATGATCGCGGGGACGCTCGAAGTGACCTCGCGGAACTCAAGCGTGTAGTCGGTGCCGATCTTGACCTTCTTGCCCCTCTTCTTGCCCTCTTGGAACTCGACGAAGTTGTAGCGCAGCGTGTTGCCGGTGCGGGGGCGGAACGGCACCTCGAACACCACGCGGTCGTCCGCGTCGAGGAACGGTGCCGCCGGCGGGGTAGGCTGGGAAGCGGGATCGATGATGGGGTTCGGAACCTTGGTCACCACGCGGGAGAAGGCGGAGGTGAGCCCGAGGCCTTGGAAGGCGGGCGGGATATCGCCCGGGAGCGGAACGAACTGTTCGCGGGCGTTGGCCCCGATATCCTCATTGGTCGGGAACTGGAAGGCGAACTCCTCGATATTGGGGGTGCCGTCCTTGTCCACGTCCCCTGCGGGGCTCAGATCGCGCTTGGTGGTGCCGAGCGGGAAGGTCGTCTGGACGTATCCGGCGAAGCTATCCACGAAGTCCAGCTTGGCGCGGAAGCGGCGGGCCGAGAAGTCCCCGGAGACACCGCTGGTGAACAGGTTCCGCTGGTAGCGCAGGTTCATCACGCCCTTCTGGCCGACATCGAAGAAGAACGGAGGCATGTTGTATTGCTGGACGGTGGGAACCGTCAGCAAGACGGGATTCTGGGGAACGGTCGGCGGGAAAAGGAGGAAGTCCTCGGCTTCGTTGAGAATCGAGAAGTAGATCTGGTCTCCCGGGCGCACGACGGTCCGGTCATTCCCGGTCCAAGTGACCTTGTTGATCAGACGGGGATCCATCTGGTAAACATCCCCGTTCCAAGTGCCGGAAGTGTACCGGAAGCCGGCACGGGTGCGGGACGCCGGATTCACCGCCTCGAGCGTAGGAACAATCGTCACCGGAATGGCCACCGGATTGAGATCCGGGCTGCCGAGACGGGGGAAGGTGAAGATGTATTGCCCCGGCACGATCTCCTCGTTCATCTGTTTCAACGCCGCCACGGGCGCATTGAAGGCCCCGATGGTGGTATTGAGGCTGACCGTGGAGGGAAGGCCGATGACGACGGCCGTATCCGGCTCCAGAGAGATATTCAGGGTGGCATCATTCCCGTTCGGGCTGATTTCGCTGAGAGTGATGAGATTGCCATCTCCGCCGACGCTATAGAAGTCGGTGACGGCGGCGGTACCCTCAAGCGCGGCCCGCACCGCGGCCGCCCACTCTGCTCCCGTTTGGTCCTCCACGACGGGGACGCTGATCGTCAGAGGGGAGCCCACGATCTCCGAACCGGTGATCACCACGTTGATGTTGCCGGTGACCAGAACATCACCGAGTGCCAAGGCCGTTTCCACCTGACGCACCGAGCCGTAGGGCCGGATCAGCTCGTATTGGGTCAGGTCATACTGCCGGACCACATCGGTGCTGATGTCGTAGAAGGTGACCACGGCATCGTCGCGGAAATTCTGGAGCGGCCGTGGCAGCTTGGACGGCGGCCCCGAATACAGTTGCGGAATTTCCGGTCGGGAAGGCTCGACCACGAATGCGGGAACCACGCTGGCGACGGACCAGTACTGGTTGTCGTCGCGAACGCCATCGCGGTCCACATCACCCGTGGCAATGAAGCCGGTGGCACCCAAGGGGCAGGGCGGAATATTGCTCGGGCCGAAGAAGAAAAGCTGCGGGTCGATGACGCAGGCACCGTCCAGAAAGACGTTTCCGTCGCGGAGGTGAAGATTCAGTTCCCCACCTTCGAAACGCAGGCTCTGGCCACTAACCTGATAGTGGGTTTTGTCCGCCGAAAGCTCCATGATCAGCTCCGAATTTGCGGACTGAACGATGAACAACGATGCGAGGGTGAGTAAGGTCCGGCGGGTTTTCATGTGGGAAAACCTTCCGCCCCTCCCCTGCTTTGACAAGCAGATTCTTGGCGCAAACGCGCTCTTCACCGCGTCTTCACACGACGTCAATAAAGGCGCTGAATGCAATGTCAACGCTATGTCACACAACGCGCGTCAGCGCAAGCCCCGAAGAAGCAACTCGGCGTTCGTTTTCGTCGCGCGAAGATTCTTGAGAAGCGTCTCGATGGCGTCTCCGACGGGCAATTGGGCGAGTTGCCGACGGATGTCCAGCACCTTGACGAACTCATCCGGATGGTACAGGCGGTCGTCGTTGCGGGTGCCGCTCTGGGGAATGTGGATTGCCGGGAAAACGCGGCGTTCGGCGAGTTCGCGATCCAAGCGCACCTCCATGTTGCCGGTGCCCTTGAACTCCTCGAAGATCACGTCGTCCATCCGGCTCTCGGTCTCGATCAGGGCCGTGGCGAGGACCGTCAAACTGCCGCCTTCCTCGACGTTCCGCGCGTTGCC
>CBFGPU010000530.1:0-2985 GCA_965650715.1 uncultured Haloferula sp.
GCGTGGAGCTCATCGGCGCGCAGATCGACGCGATCAAGGTCGGCGAGGACCGGCTGCTGTTCCGCGACGCGATGAAGGAGATCGGCGTCGACGTGCCGCGCAGTGGCCTCGCGCGGTCGCTCGAAGAGGCGGTGGCGCTCGTCGCCGAGACGGCTGCCGGGCAGCATCGCGAGGACCGGCGTGATCCCGACACCTGCCGAGAGCAGGACCAAGGGCCGCTCATGGTGCTCGGTGAGATCGAGGAAGAACTCGCCACAGGGCGGCCCGACCTCGACGGTATCCCCTTCCCCCAATCCGTGCAGGAAGCCGGAGACGACGCCGCCCGGCTCCGCCTTCACGCTGATCCGGAAGTGGTCCGGGCAAGGGGCGCTCGACAGGCTGTAGTTCCGCATCGTGGTGCTTCCCTCGCCGTCCGGCACGCGGACCGTGAGGTACTGACCGGGCTTGTAACCCGGCACCTTGCCGCCATCGGCGGGCACCAGATGGAAGGAGACGATCACCTCGCTCTCCACCACCTTGCGGGCCACGCGGAATGGCTTGAAGCCGCTCCAGCCGTGTTCCGCGCGTGCCTGGATGTGATAGATGTGCTGCTCCCGTCCGATCAGGATATTCGCGAGGAAACCGTAGGCTTCGGCCCAGGCGTCGATGATCTCGTCCGTGGCGGCGGCTCCGAGCACCTCGCGGATCGAGGCCAGCAGGTTGGCGCCCACGATGGGATAGTGCTCGGGCAGGATGCGCAGCGCGGCATGCTTCTGGGCGATGGTTTCGACGGCGGCTCCGAGGACTTCGAGTTGGTCCACATTCGCGGCGAAGGCGCAGATGGCACCCGCCAACGCACGCTGCTGGTTGCCGCTCGCCTGGTTGGAGCGATTGAAGAGCGGTGCCACCTCGGGATTCTCGCGGAACATTCGCTGGTAGAAGTGGCGGGTGAGAAGTTCGCCGTTCTGCTGGAGCACCGGCGCGGTGCTCTTCACCACGTCGATCGTCCGTTGCGTCAAACCCGGCTTGTCGTTCGTTTCCATACGCCCGCACAATCGCCATGCCGCCGCAGGGCTCGATCCTGCTTTCCGGCGGCCTTTGACCTGGATCAAAAAACCGCTTCGTTTTCATGGCTTCACCCGACTCGATCCGCACGGCCGCGCTGGCCTCGGCCCTCCGCCAGAGCTCCATCTTCAGCGGGCTCTCCGAGGCGGATCTGGCGGAGATCGCCGGTTACTCGGAGCGGCGGCCACTCGCGAAGGGCGAGATCCTGTTCCGCGAAGGCGATCCGGTCAGCGGCTTCTACGTGGTGCTGAAGGGGCTGATCAAAGCCTACCGCGTCGATGAGGCGGGGCGGGAACAAGTGATCCATCTCATCGGCGAAGGGGAGTCCTTCGCCGAGCCTGCCGTGGCGGGCCTGCCCGGTTATCCGGCCCACACCGTGGCGCTCGAGCGTTCGGAGGTTGCCCTGATCCGCGGCCAGCCCTTTCTCGATCACCTGCGGGTGCATTCCGAACTGGCGCTTCGGATGCTGGCCTCCCTGAGCCGTCATCTCCACGAGCTGGTCTCCACGATCGAGAGCTACCGGCTCCGCGATGCGGAGACGCGCTTGCTGCACTGGCTGGTGCGGCGTTGTCCCGCCGGGGATGGACCGGTCGGGATCCAGCTCGGGACTTCCAAGGGCGTCTGGGCCTCGGAGCTGGGCACCCGGCAGGAGACGCTTTCCCGCTTGCTGGCCAAGCTCCGGAAAGCGGGCATCCTCACGGTGAAAGGACGAGCGATCCGGATCGAGGATCCGGCGGGCCTGCGCGGGATGTTCGAGGAATCGCTCCGTCCCGATCCGGACGCCGGGTAGCGGAGGGCCGCATTTTTTTGAGCAAGAACCGACAAGGGGGCCGCCGTATTCGCTACGGTTTGGTGAAATCCTCTTACACCCTTACGACCGGCTACGCCGTCGCCGCCCTCCTTGCCAGCCCCCTGATGGCCGCCGAGAAGGTCACTTACGACGACCACGTGCTGCCGCTCTTCCAGCAGAGCTGCCTGAACTGCCACAATCCCGACAAGGCGAAGGGTGGCCTGGACCTCTCGACCTTCTCCGGCGCGATGAAGGGCGGCTCGGGCGGGAAGATCGCGGAGCCGGGCGACACCGGCTCGAAGCTGATCTCGGTGGTGATGCAGAACGCGGAGCCGAAGATGCCGCCGGAAGGCGAGAAGCTGGGCGGCGCGCAGATCGAGATCCTGAAGGCGTGGATCGAAGGCGGCCTGCTGGAGAACAAGAACTCCTCCGCGCGGAAGCCTTCCAAGCCGAAGTTCGACACGACCATCGCCTCCGCCGCCGACCAGAAACCGGAGGGTCCGCCGCCCATGCCGCAGGACATGCTGCTCGATCCGCCGGTGCTGGCGGCGCGGGCTTCCTCGGTGAACGCGATGGCGAGTTCGCCGTGGGCTCCCCTGCTGGCAGTGACCGGTCAGAAGCAAGTGCTCCTTTTCGACACGAACACGCTGGAGCTGACGGGCGTGCTCCCCTTCCCCGAGGGCGACCCTGTCTCGCTCGCCTTCACCCCGAACGCCCGCTACCTGATCGTCGGCGGCGGCGTGCCCGGGAAGACGGGCGTGACCGTGACCTTCGACGTGGTGACCGGCGAGCGCATGCTGGTGGCGGCGAAGGAATTCGACAGCGTGCTGGCCGCGGACCTGAAGCCGGATCTTTCCGTAGTGGCGACCGGTTCCCCTTCCCGCTTGATCAAGGTGTGGAAGGCGGAGGACGGCGCGCAGATGCGCTCGATCAAGAAGCACACCGATTGGGTCACGGCGCTGGACTTCTCGCCCGATGGCATCCTGCTCGCCACCGGCGACCGCAATGGAGGCGTGTGGGTGTGGGAGGCGGATAGCGGGAATGAATTCCACACGCTGCGCGCGCATCAGGCGGGGATCACGGCGGCGGCCTTCCGGGCGGACTCGAACTTGCTCGCGACGGCCTCCGAGGACGGGACGGTGCGCTTCTGG
>CBFGPU010000531.1:0-2982 GCA_965650715.1 uncultured Haloferula sp.
ACCATGTGGGCGAAGGGGAAATAGACGGCGAACATCCACAGGAGGATGAACACCATGATCGAGATGAACTTCATGCGTTCCGCGATCGCACCCACGATCAGGGCCGGGGTGATGATGGCGAAGGTGAGCTGGAACATCGCCCACATGCCGTCCGAGATCCAGTAGTAGCCGGCACCGACGTTGCCGGGCTCGATGCCCTTGAACATCGCGTTGCTCATGTCACCGAACAGCGCGCTCTTGGCATCCACGCCGAAGGACAGCGAGTAACCGCAAAGCCACCAGAGCGGCGTGATCATGCATGCGCAGCCGAGGCACTGGGCCAGCACGGAGAGCACGTTCTTGCGGCGGACCAGACCGCCGTAGAAAAGAGCGAGGCCGGGCAGCGTCATGAACAGCACCAGCGCGGTGCTGACCATCTGCCAGGCGTTGTGGCCGGGCCCGGGGCCCGCCACCAGCGAGTCAGCCCCGCTGGCCTTCTCTGGCCGCGCGACGTTGTTCATGTAGGCCTCGATGTCAGCCAGGCGTTCTTCCACGGTTGGCGTGGCGGCTGCCGGGGCTTCCGCCGCTGGTGCCTCCGCCGCTGGCGGGGCAGGCGTCTCCTCCTGCGCGCGGGCACTCGGTGCCAGGGGCAGGACCATCATTGCTGCGGCAGCAAACGCAAATGCGCCGCGTGCCAATCGTGTTTTCAGGCTCATGTCGACTCGGTTTCGGATGGATTGTGACAGCAGGGGTTCGATCCGGCCCTAACTGCTGGAAACCGGGAAAAGCAGTCGGCGTGCCAATGGTCATTTTGACCGATTCATCGTTTATGATGAATGAATTATGAAAAATATTCACACGTAGTCACGTTGCAGGCGGGCATAAAGAAAGCCCTCCCTAATCGCCCCGCCGAACCGTCGCCCAACCGCTTGCGTCCCTCAGGGCGGCGGCGTGATGAACGGGGTGTAAATCGCGTCCGCCATCACCCGGAAGAACTCCTTGGAATTTGGAACCACCGGCGTTTCGTGGAGATAAGGGGAGGTGCCGGTGATGTCCGCTTCCACGATGTCCCAGCCCAGTTCCGCCGGATCGAGCAGCTTTTGCACCGTGTAAGTAACCCCGGTGACGGGAGTGAATCCCATCCGGAAATTGCCGCCGGAGATCGAAGTCGCCAGTACCGGTGTCGGCACCAGAGGCTCCAACATCACATTGTCGAGGGCTGCCAGCGAATCGACGGTGGTCCCCGCCCTCGGGAAGAACCGGAAACCGATTTCCTGGATGGAGGAGAGGAACTGTTGGGTCACCTGAACCGGCACATAACTGGTGCCATTGAAGAAGTACCAGGGCTGGTCGAAGAATCCGAACCGGAGCGAGTGCCAGCCGGACTCCTCGAGGTCGGTGTCGTAGTAGGAAACGCTGAAGTAGAAGGTCGTGCCCGCCGGGCCGGTGGTATAAACCGCGCAGTCGAGTTCTCCGAATTCTTCGATCGCGTCGATGTAAACCTCGGCAAGGATGCCTTGGATCTTCGGTGTCGCGTAGTCGCCCAGCAGCTTCCCTCCTCCGGCGTTCCCCGTGACATCGGTGAAAAACCAGAGCGGAGCGTCGTCCAGATGCTGGAAAAGCACGAACTCTTCCCCCGGCGTGTCGCCGACCCACTGGCAGTAGTAGGCCAGGTCGTCGGAGAGGTCGAAGACCCCCCACGCATTGGCGTTGTCCAGGGTGGAGAAGGTCTCCCAAGCGCCCGCCTCGGCAGCCCGGCCGGACCAAGGGAGGAGCGAGATAACAACGGCCAAGGGGAGGACTGGTTTGGAGGAGATCATCCCTGCATGAAAGCAAGACCCGGGCCTTTTGGAAATCTTCAAGCGGGTCCGGATGCAATTTTATGAATCGCAACCCTTCCTTCGGATTTGCTGATTCTTCGGGCTTCACGCGCAATCGGGGTCGTGCTAAGGGCTAGCCGCATGAAGTTTCCGTTCGTGGCGGCCATGCTCGTTTTTTCGACGGCCTGCTTTCACTGCGCGCAGGTGGATCCCTTGCCGGGCTATCGGGACGAGGTGGTCGGGATCCGCGGCGGTTCGCCCCTCGTCTCGGGACAATCCCATCCGGTCTCCGCGCCTTCCGGTGGAGACGGTGCCTACTCGGCCCGCCAGATCAATTTGAAGGTGGACATGGTCCCCCGCGGGACCCACGGCCGCAAGGTGGTGCGCCCGATGAAGCCGCAGTACATCACCATCCATTCGACCCAGAATTATTCGGCGGATGCGGAACGACACTCGCTGGCGCTGAAGCGCGGGGCCCTGCGATCGCCGAAGCGTTCCGGCGGCAACCGCATCGGCTATCTCATTTGGCACTTCACGGTGGACGACCGGGTGGCGATCCAGCACATGCCCGTCACCGAGCAAGGGGAGCACGCCGACTTCGCCGGTCCGGGCAACCGCCTGTCCATCGGCATCGAGATGTGCGAGCACCGCGGCAGCAACCGGTCGGCCACGATCGAACGGACCGCGATGCTCACCGCCCGCCTGATGCACCAGAACGGCATCCCTCTGAGCCGCGTGGTGCCGCATTATCATTGGCCGCGCCGGGGCAAGAATCCGCCGAACAAGAATTGCCCTCATTTCCTCTTGGACAATGGCAGGCCGGGCACGAAGTGGCGGTGGTTCCTTAGCCGGGTTGACTACCACTACAAGCGGGCCTACCAGCATACCTATGCCTCGCGCTGACATGGTGTCGCCATCCCGGGAGCCTTCCCACGGCAGCCCGGGAAACCGGCTGACCCTGCTGGATCCCGATCACTTTTACGTCTGCCAACGCTGCACCGCGTGCTGCAAGTGGCCGGGGGACGTGCGCCTTGAGGAAGACGAGATCGGACCCATCGCCACCTTCCTCGGCGTGGGAGAGGATGCTTTCATCGAGCAATTCACCCGCCTGCGCACGAACCGCAACGGCCTCTCGCTGGTCGAGAAGGAAAACCACGAGTGCATCATGCTGGAGGAGGGCGGC
>CBFGPU010000532.1:0-2970 GCA_965650715.1 uncultured Haloferula sp.
AGCGCTTGAAGCTGCTCGGCCATGCCGAGGTGCTCGATGCCCGCGAGCATCCCGATCTCGTCACGAGGTTCGCCGTGCCGGAACTGCAAAAGCAGGTCGAGCGAATCTTCCGGATTCGCATTGTCAGCTACGACTGGAACTGTCCGAAGTACATCACGCCGCGCTTCACCGCGACCGAAGTCGAAGCCGCCGTGGCCCCGCTCAAAGCGCGGATCGCCGAGCTGGAAGCCCGGCTGGCGTCGTCCTGAGGCACGCTCATGAACTTCTTCGCCAAGCTCCGCGGCGACTCCGCCGCTCTGCCGCCACGTGCCGGGGGGGAACTCACTTCGCATCTCGTAATATTTGAAGGTTACTTTCCGGGTGCACTTCCGCGGCCCCGCCGGCTCCGATCTCCCACGGCCTAGCCCTCCCCCGCCCCGCAGCCACAGCCTGCCACCTCCGGCCAGTAGGGCTTGTCCTTGTCGGCGAACTCATCCGTCCCGTACTTGTCGTGGTAGCGCACCCAGGCCATCGGGAAGTCCAGCCCGTCCTCGTCGCGGCCCTTCGGCACCAGATCGAGGATCTTGTAGGTGCTCATCACCTGCTCCACCCCGCGGCCATAGGACGAGTAGGTGTGGTAGATGTCGCCCTTCGCATCCTTGTAGAAGACACTGATCCCCGGCGCTTCCGTGCTGGGGAATTCCTGCATCTCGTAGTTGTACTCCACCTCGCCCGACGCCATCTCCTCCTCGGTGAAGGAGACATGGAAGTCGTGGTTGAACCCGCTGTCGTCCGACGACACCCACTCGAAGTGCCAGCCCATGCGCTTCTTGAACGCCTCGATCTTCGCCACCGGCGCGCGCGACACCGCCACCAGCGTGACATCCCGTGCCGCCAGGTGCGGCAGCGCGCCGTCGAAGTGATCGCACACATAGGAGCAACTCGGGCACCCCTCCTGCCACTCCGGCGCGAACATGAAGTGGTAGATCATCAGTTGCTTGCGCCCCTCGAAGAGACTCGCGAGCGAGACTTTCCCTCCCGGCGTGTCGAAGAGGTAGATCTTGTCCACCTTCACCCAGGGCAGGGCGCGGCGCTCCGCCGCCAGACGGTCGGACAAACGGGTGGCCTCCTTCTCCTTCTCCAGCAGCCGCTTGCGGGCCGCGGTCCATTCTTCCCGCGACACGACCGGGTGATCGCGCGCGGCATCTTTCGGTTCGGACAATGTGGCATTCGTGCTCATGACAGGATTCGGTTTGATCGGCCGACCCCGCGGGCACGGAATCAGCCGGTATCCATAGCACAACGAACGGCCCCGCGCATTCAGGACAGTCGTTTTCTTTTTTTCCGCGTCTGCCTCCCCGCGGCCACCGCCAAGAGTATCCCGCATTTTCACCTCCGCTCCACCGCAGTTTCACGGAAGGTGGTTAGATAGGGCCGAGATAGAGCACCGCGATGTCCCGCTCCCGGGACACCCCCTTTCCCGTAAAACCCCAATCATCCGCACCCACGGATCCAAACATGATCGGCCACCTCGTTCGCATCCCGGATAGCACCCGCGAGGCGCTTCTCCGCGATCCCCACCAGCTCCTGCCGCTGCTGCGGGAGAGACCCGCCCCTGCAGGTCCCGGCAAGCCCGCCGCCCGCCCGCTCCGGCAGGGACTCTTCACCCGCCTCTTCGGCAACCGGCAAGCGGGAGTCTCCACCCTCGCGCCGCCGGCGAAGCCGAAACCGCAACTGCCGCGCGGCCTGCCGCCGATCCCCATCGACGACCGCCTCGATCAGGACAAGGCCTGGCACGTCCACCACTTCCTGCTCACCGGCAGCGATTGGGAAGGCCCCTTCCCCTCCAGCTTCATCCTCAACGGCGGCAAGACCCTCGGCGACGTGAACGTGGGCCACGGCCCCGCACGTTGCTTCCACCCGCAGGAGGTCGAAGCGATCGCCGCTCATGTCACGCGCTACGATGAGGCGAGCTTGCGCGCGCGCTTCGATCCGGAGCTGATGGCATACCTCGAGATCTATCCGAACATCTGGGACCGCGGCTACGACCTGGATGGAAAGTGGGAATACTTCAGCGTGAGCTTCGCGGACATGCAGATCTTCCTCCATGAAGCCGCGGCCCGGAAGATGGCGCTGCTGGTGTACGTCGGCTGATGAAGGACCCCATCGCGGTTCCTCCCCTTGGCGCATGCGCCAAATGCGCCGGCCGTAAGGAGCGACGACACTCCTGTCGTCGGGGTGGGCGTGTTCACCGCGGACAGGAGCGTCCCCACTCCCTAGGGCTGGCACCCGAAGCCCGGCTTGAAAGGCGGGCACTTCTCCGCAACCTCTGTTCAATCAACCGACCATCATGAAGAAGAAGCGCGCCCTCCTCCTCTTCGGCAGCCTCGCCGTCCTCGTGCTCGGCTACGTCGCCTGGTGCGCGCGCCCGATGTATCTCTCCGTGCCCGTTCCGGAACTACTAGAACTCCCGGAGGACGTGCGGGAAGATGCGAGGTCGGTGATCGTGAAGCACGGCTTGAGCCGCCCCGATTCCTTCCGGTTCCGCGAATTCGTCGGGCTCCTCGCAAAGCCCTATGATATCGATCCAGGCGAGATTCAGGTCGCCGGCCATTCGCACATGCTCACCGTCACGAGGAAAAGACAGGGTGTGCGCGACTACCAATTGCCGGTCTGTTTCTTCCGCTTCGGCAACGGTCCCTGGAAGCTGATGTGCTGCCTCCAGCATGATGGCACGCTCCACCCGGAGCGGCCCTTGGAATCAATTACCTCGCGCCCCGCGGAGTAGTCCCGCCGCGCTTCCCGAAAACCAAATGCCCTCCCCCGGCAAGCTCAAGTATCTCCCCTTCCCGCTCTTCGCCCTGCTCGGAATCTCGCCGATCCTGATCGCGATGGGGGCCGGCCTTATCGGCCAGTTCCACGGGTGGGAAATGCACGAGGGCGGCCCGCCCCCTCAGTCCGAGCTGCATGCCACGCTGCTGAAGATCGGGA
>CBFGPU010000533.1:0-2958 GCA_965650715.1 uncultured Haloferula sp.
GTCGTCCGGATAATCGTGGGGTGGAGTTTGTCCACCAGGTAGATCCGGTTGACCCCGCGCAAGGCATGGCGTGGTAGCACGAAGACGTTCTTCAATTCGGTGCCCTCGATGGTGGCCCGAACCGGTTGACCGATGAGGAGCGGACGTTTGCCGGATTGAACGCCGAAGGGATCGTCGATCCGCGCGATGGCGAAGAGTTCCCGCGAGGACTCGTCGAGGGTGCCCTCGGTCCTCACAATCCGAGCCTCCCAGCTTGGAGCATCGGGGGAGTCCAAGGCATCGCGCAGGGTCACCTTGACCTCCGGATCGCCTTCCTTGGAGGGAAGAGTCACGAAAGGCAACTGACGCGGGGAGAGGGGGAGACGGATCTCGGCGAAGTCGGTGGCGAAGATCTCGCCGAGCGGGGTCGAGCCCCCGACCGCCTGCCCCAGGCCGACCGCCCGCTTCTGGACCCGGCCGTCGAAGGGAGCCCGGATCTTGGTGCGTTCGAGATTGCGCAGGGCTTGCTCGAGATCGGCCTGGGCGGCATCGACATTCGCCTTTGCTTCCTTCATCTGCGGGATGCGCAGCACCAGGTCGGAAGGCTCTTCCTCGTAACCGAGGTCGTCCCAATTCAGGCGGGCCTGCTTGGCGCGTGCTTCCTCCTGGATCAGGGCCGCTTGGGCCCGGGCCAGGCCGGACTCGGCGGACGAGACCGCGACCTTGAAATCCGCCGGGTCGAGTTCGGCCAGGATCTCATCCTTTTTGAAAAACGCGCCATCCTCGAAATTCGGATGCACGGCGCTGATGGTTCCCGCTACCTGTGGCGTGAGGGTGGTGGTGAAATGCGCCCGGACCGTCCCCTGACTGTCCAGCATCACCGGGAAGTTTGTCCGCTGGAGCTCGAGGATCTCGGTTTTCAGGACCTGCGGGGCCGCGGGTTCAGGCTTGGGTGTCTCCACGGGAATGCCGGCACGCCATGCAACAAGGGCGCCGATGATGAGAATCACGAAGGGGATGAGGACTCGCAGGAACATCGTGGAATAATAAAGGCGAAGCGAAAGATGCACCCGCTGCGGGGCTTTGCCAAATGCGAAGACCCGGGCGGGAAATGGGTTCGGGGATGTCAGCGGGCGGGGGTGTGGAAGTCCCCGCCGAGGGCGAGATGAAGGTCGATGCGGTTCTGGAGGCGCTGGTTTTTGAGCCGGATCAGTCCGGCGCGGGCGTTGGTGGCGCGGGTTTGGGATTCCAGCACCCGCAGGATATCGTCGTTCGAGCCGTCCGAGTAGTCGCGCGCCGCCTGCTTCTCCGCGAGGGCGGCTTGCTCGACTTCATGAAGGAGGAAGGTTTCTTGCTCCGCGAGAGAGGTGTCTGCATTCAAGGCGGATTCGACCTCGCGGAAGGCCTCGAGCGCGGTTTGGGCATAGTCATGCACGCTGGCCTCGTTGGCGGCCAAGGCACCGCGGGCATTGGCGGCAAGAGCTCCGCCCTCGAAGATGGACTGGCTGGCGTTTGCCGCCACCGAGGTGGCGAGAAAGGCGGGATCCAGGAGATTGGCGAAGCGGGAGACCGGCGTGCCGCTGCTGCCCGTGATCGCCAGTCGCGGCAGCAACTCCTTGCGGGCGGCATCGGCCCGCTTCGCGCTGGCGAAGATCTCCGCCCGGGCGATGGCGAGGTCGGGGCGGCGTTCGATCAGGGTCGAGGGCAGGCCGGAAGGAACCCGGGCCTTCAAGGACGGCAATTCGCGGCTGGCGCGGGCTTCGGCGGACGGATAGCGGCCCATCAATAGCTCGAAGCTGCGCGCGGCTTCGTTGCGGGCGAGTTCGGCAGCTTTCACCGCCCGTTCGGCGGAAGCCACGTTGGTCCGGCCGAGTTGCACATCGAGGGCGCCTTGTCCTGCTCCGCCCTTGAAAAGCCGTTCGGTAATGCTTAGCACCTTGCGGTTTGAATCAAGGGTGCTGTGCGAGAGGGTTAGCAGTTGTTCGGCGGCGATGAGATTGCACCACGCCTTGGCCGCGTTTGCCGCGAGGGAGAGGCGGGCTCCGCGGTAGATCGATTGGGCCGCGGCATAGTCGGCATCGTCCGCCGAACTCAGGTCGCGCAGACGACCCCAGAGGTCGATTTCCCAGGAAGCCGCGAGTGCCAGTCCATAGCTCTCCGACTCGCTGGCGGGATCCTTGCCATTCTCGGAAATCCGGTAACCGCCCGAGGCATCCACGCCCACGCTGGGGAGGAGGCGGGCGCGGCCGGCGATGCGCGACTCCTTTGCCTGGCGCATCCGGGCAGAGGAAGCTTTCAGGTCCTGGTTGTGGGCGAGGGCCTCGGCGACGGCTTGCTTCATCCCGCGGTCTGAAAACCCGTCGAGCCAGCCGCCGCTGATCTCCCCGTGATGCCCAGCGGAGGCCGCCTGCCAGCTTGCGGGAGCGGAGACTTCGAGCCGCTCGCGAGGGCTTCCGAAGCGCGTGCCTTCGCAGGAAAAGAGTGCCAGTCCGGCCAGCGCCGCGACGGTTCCCGGCCCGGCTGTCCGGGCGAATCCGCTGCTTCCGTGTGTTCGGGAATTCCGTTGCATTACCCAAGTCCTGTTGCTGATAGTCGGCGCACGTGACCGCCGAAAGAAAAGCCCTTACGTCGCTCTTGCTGGCACTTTGTCTGCTGGCCGGGGCAGGACAAGCCGCCCCGGCGGAACCTGCCAAACCGAGACCGGCGCAGAAGGCAATCGAGACCCCTGCGAAGGGCAAGGAGGAAGCACCTTCGAAGGGCAAAGGCGACAAGCCCGCAGAGCCCGCCAAGCCGGCGGTGCCGGGCAAGGAGGAAGCGCCCGCCGCTCCGACCCAAATGCCGGAGCAGGCAAAACCCGGGGAGAATGCGGAAAAAGCCGACGAGGCGGCGGAAGACGATGAAGCGGCTGCCGAGCGCAAGGAGGCCGATGCCGGCACCGCGGTGGCGCGGCCGGTTTCTTCCGATCCGGTGCAGGTCTAT
>CBFGPU010000534.1:0-2954 GCA_965650715.1 uncultured Haloferula sp.
GTCGGGGGCTTCTCTGCGCCAGCGGCTCATGGGATGCGGCTACTTTTTTGCCGCCTTCACTTTCGCGAAGGAGTCCGTGACGCGTTCGACTTTCTTGGGCTCGAAGCCGGACTTCTTGATGAACGCGGTGATCTCCTCGTCCTTGATGGTCGCCCCCTTCTTCTCCTCCAGAATGACCAGCTTGCGGGTCAGGTCGACGTGGACGTTCGAGACGGCGGAGTGTTTCTTGAAGTGCGCGACGATGCCTTGGGCGCAGAAGGAGCAGACCATGCCATCGACGGTGGTTTTCACGGTCATCACGCGGTCGGTGGCGGCGTGAGCGGTGGCGGAGGCGAAGAGCCAGGCACCGATGATGCTGAGGATGATGTTGTGATTCATTGTGGTGCTTGTCGGTTTGTTAGAAGTGGATCATGAAGTTCAGGAGCGGATCGCCATCGAGCGAGCAGCCGACTTCGAGGAAGTAGGGCCCCTTGAAAAAGCGGAGCTTCGGGATGACATCGAGGTCGTCCTCCATGCCGCTGACGTGCTCGAGCTGGAGGATGATCCAGGTATTGAGTTGCTCGAATTCCGCCTTGTACGGGGCGACGCCGAGCGAGAGGCTGGTCACGCCGCGCGACACGTCCTCCGAGCCGATGAGCTTCGATTCGAAGGCGGTGTAGATGCGGCGCGTCTCGTAGTCCGCGCGGAAGAAGCCGAGGCCGGCGGGCGCGGCGGTATCGCCGTCCTGTTTCGCGGCTCCGGCCCCGAGTCCGAGGTAGAGGTTCGCCTGGGCTTCGGGCAGGTTCCAGCGCTTGAGCAGCCAGTTGTGCTGGAGGCCGGCGTAGTAGTCGTCGTCTCCCTCATCCTCGAAGCGCATGGCGTGGAAGCCGATGGCGGACTTGGAGGTGTAGGAATGGTAAAGTTCGAGGTTCTGGACGGACTCGGTACCGCCGAGCATGAGCTGCCAGGCGTCTTGGAAGGAAACGGGATGGGCGGCGGCGGCACCGGCGGTGAGCAAGAGGATGGATAGGGATCTCATGGGATGAGGACACGGGGTCGAGAAACGGCGGTTAATTCCACGCGACCCGACAGCGCCGGGATGCGGCGCGCGGATGCGCGGACGAACGGGCGACGGCCATCAAGGAGCCGCGCCGCGTGGGTTTCTCACAGTGTCCTGCTCACCAGGACGGCACGACGCTGCGACGGCGGCGCGTGCCAAGGAATAGACGGCACCCACTCGGGGCGCAGGTCGGCATCCGATTGAAGGACGAGCGGCAGCCAGATACAGGCGGGCTCGAGGGAAAGGGCATTCGCTGCGACGGGCGGCGGCGGGAGCAGGGGATCCGGGAGTTCCCGGGGGTCATCGCTGGCGCAGGCACAGGTGTGGTCGGGCTTCTGTTTGCCATCCTCCTCCCCGCCGCAACAGCAGCAGGAATTCTTCTCCTGCTTGGCCTGCAGCGACTCCGCCGCGCAACAGCAGAGCGGGCTGGCGACCAGCAGGGCCAGCAGGCAGGTGAAGATGGAAGCGAGGCGCGACACCGGAAGTGAGAGGCGGAAACCTTCCGCACATTCCGGAGATAGTGGGGATTCCGAGAGGAGGCAAGGGGGAAGAGAAAGGCAAATTACTAATTACTAAGCACTAATGAGTAAAGGCCCGTCAGGAGAAGCAAGAAGCTTCCCCTTGGGAAGGGGAGTGGCCGTATCAGGAGGACAACCAAGCTGCGACCCCTCCGGGATCGAAGAGGCTGGACTGCGGGCGAGCGTGGAAGCCCCGGTCCCGGAAACTCCTGCTTCTTGACTCCCCTGCGCTGCGCCCCCACCTTCCGGCCCCACCTTATGGCTGAACCGCAAACCGCCGACCTCCTGGCGCTGGATACGGACGCTCTGAAGAGCCGTCTGACCCAGCTCGGGAGGTATCTTTGACCTGCCGACCCTGGAACGGGAGATCGGCTCCCTGGAGGCCGCCATGGGCGACCCGGAATTTTGGAACAACCAAGAGAAGGCGCGCGCGACCAACACGCGGATTTCCGGGCTCAAGAAGCGGCTCGGGGCCTTCCAGAAGCTGAACGGGCGCTATGACGACCTGCTGGCGGGAATCGAACTGGCGAAGGAATTCGACGACCACGAGGCGGCGGTGGATGCCTACAACCAGGCGGCGGAGCTGGACAAGGACATCCGCTCCTTCGAGCTGCTGACGCTGCTCGACCGGCCGAACGACCAGTCTTCCTGCTACCTGGTGGTGCAGGCGGGCGCGGGCGGCACGGAGGCCTGCGACTGGGCGCAGATGCTCTACCGGATGTACACGCGCTGGGCGGAGCGGAAGGGCTTCACCTGCGAGACGATTTACTGGGAAGACGGCGACGAGGCCGGGTTGTGCGGTGCTTCGATGAAGATCACGGGCGACTACGCTTACGGCTACCTGAAGAACGAGCGCGGGGTGCACCGTCTGGTGCGGATCTCGCCCTTCGACTCGGCGGGCAAGCGCCACACGTCCTTCGCGTCGGTGGATGCGACGCCGGAGATCAACGACGAGATCAAGGTCGAGATCAACGACAAGGACATCGAGATCACGACCATGCGGTCCGGCGGCAAGGGCGGCCAGAACGTGAACAAGGTGGAGACCGGCGTGCTGCTGCGCCACCTTCCGACGGGCATCCTGATCCGTTCGACGAACGCCCGCTCGCAGGGGGCGAACAAGGAACTCGCTTACGAGATCCTGAAGGCGAAGCTCTTCCAGATCGAGGAGGACAAGCGCAAGGCGGAGTCCGAGCGCGCCTACGGCGAGAAGGGTGACATCGCGTGGGGCAACCAGATCCGTTCCTATGTTTTCCAGCCGTATCAAAAGGTGCTGGATTTGCGGACGGGTGAGGAAACGAACAACATCCAGGCGACGATGGACGGCGATATCGACGCCTTCATCGAGGCCAAGCTGCGCGGCAAGGTGCGCGTGAAGGGTGGCAGCAACGACGAGGACT
>CBFGPU010000535.1:0-2953 GCA_965650715.1 uncultured Haloferula sp.
GTGAGCGCCACATACAGCACGCACATCGCTTCGTAACGCTGGTCCTCCGACCATTCGGCTTCCGCCGCCGCGAGGGCTGGCATCAGCTCGCGAACCCAGGCAGCCGGTGGCTCCAGAAGCCAAGGCGCGCCTTGATGGAATCCGCGCGCCACCGAGAAATCGCCGCGATCCGGCACACGCTCGTCTTCCACCCGCGGCAGCACCACCACATCGAATCCGAGGCCCTTCGACTTGTGAATGGTGAGCACCTGCACCGCCGCCGCGCCGGGGCTCTGCGGAATTTCCAGATCGGCGATCCACCGTACCGCCTCGCGGGCGGTGCCGGAGCCAGCGGCATCATACTCCGCCAGCGCGCCGATCACATCACCGGCCCGCCTTCTGGAGAACTCCGAGAGTTCGCCCCACAGCGGCTCGATCAATTCCTCCACCATGGTCGCGAAGCCGGACTCCAGTGCCCGCATGAGCAGACCTTCCCAAGCCGCCTGCCAAGCTTCGCCGAAGCGCGCCCGGATCAGCGGCCATAGCGGGGACATCGCCAACACCTCGCGCGCGAATGGGTCGGCCGGATCGGCCAGCCACCGGATCAAATGCAGCAGGGCGACTCCCGGAGCATTGTCCGCCACCGGCTGGCGCCGGCCCTCCTCGATGACGTCGAAGCCGTGCTCCCGAAGCAGCGCCGCAATCGCGCGGACCTGATCGTTCGTTCGCACGAGAACCCCGCAGGTCAGATCCCGCTCCCCCACACCGATCCCGTGCAGCAGCTCGACGAGATATTCGTCGCTCTTGTCTTTCGGCACCACCTCCACCAGCGCTTCGCCGGCCACCGAAGGTCGCGCCGAGACATGATCTTCCCACTGCCAACGCTCCGCCGCCGTCCCCCCGAAGAGATCCCGGATGGTCGCAAGATCACCGCAGACCCGGTTTACGAGATCGAGCACCGCCGGGCACGAGCGCCAGGACTCCGGCATCGTCTCGATCTCGAGGTGGTCATTCGCGCCGTAGCGCCGCTCCACCTCGTCGAAGAGCGTCACATCCCCCCCGCGCCAGCCATAGATGGCCTGCTTGCGGTCACCCACCACGAAGAGCGTCCCATCCTCTCGGCTGGCAGCTTCATCCAGCAGGGGGACCATCCCGTCCCATTCCGCGCGGCTGGTATCTTGAAACTCGTCCAGCAGCCAGTGATCGTAGCGGGCATCGAGCCGGAAATCCACCGCCTCCCGCCGGATCCGCGCCTCCTCGTCGCTCGTCCAGCGGCCCATCAGCAGCTTCACATCGTCGAAGCCCAGCAGTCCCTTCCGCCGCAGCCGGCGTTCGCACTCGGCATCCAGCGCCGCCACGAGATCCGCGACCGCGCGGGTTCTCGCCACCGCCGCCGCGAGTTCGCAGCCGGCAAGCAGCAGATAGAGTTCGCGCCAGCGGTCGGCCGCCGGACCGCTCACGAGCATGCGCGACCTGCCGAAGGGCACGTCGATGTCACCGCAGCCCGGCACCTGCTCGCGGATGCGGTCGAAAAGCGTGCTGTCCTTCGCCACCTTGCCACTGCCCACCGTGTGAATCTCGAAGCGCTCAAGCAGCTTCAGCAAGGGCTCCCGCGTCTCCCCCTTCCGCAGTTCGGCGATGATCTGCCGCTTGTGTTCTTCCCAGGCGCCCACCTCCGGCAAGGAGCCGAAGACCCCTTTCCCGCCCCAGCCTTGGAAAGATATCCCGGCCTTCCACCATCCATGCCATGCCGAGAGGAAGCGCTCGATATCCCGCAGCACTCCTTGCCCCTCCCTGCCCAGCGTCGCGCGGCGGAAGGCGTGCAGGAAATCCGCTGCCTGCTCGTGCTCGATCGCATCGCCCAGGATGTCCGCAAGGATATCCGCCATCGCCGCTTCCATCCGCGGACCCTCGATCAAATCGAAGGTCCCGCCGGCGAGGCCAAGTTCATACTGGAATCCTCGTACCACGCGGGCGAAGAAGCTGTCCATCGTCCCGAGCTGGAAGGTCGGCAGCGCCTTCACCACCCGCGAAAGCACCGCTGCCACTTCAAACTCCGCACCGATCTGGCTGCATAGCTCCGCCGCCTTGCCTTCATTCACGGCGCAAGCCGCCAGCTTCGACAGCACGGAGTCTGCAAATTCCCCGGCTGCCTTCCGTGTGAATGTCAGCGCCACGATGCGCGCCGGATCGACGCCCAAGGCCCCCACCAGCCCGATCACGCGGTTTCCCAGTTGGAAGGTTTTCCCCGAGCCCGCGGACGCGAGGATCATGAGATTCTTCGCGAGGATGTCTCCCTTCATGCGGCACCCCCTTGCCAGATGACGGTTTCTCCCAGCGTCCTGCCGAGGGAGAGGGATTGATAGTCGTCGAAGTCGGTCTTTTCCGCCGGGGGCCAGAAGACGCGCTCGCGCACCTTGCCAATCACCCAGCGGGCGCAGGCCAGCGCCGAGTCGCGATCGGCCTGCGAGAAATCCTCCCAGACCGATAGCTTCACCTCACCCTCCGTCGCCCCCAGCGAGAAGTAACCCAGTTCGTCAACCTCCGCGAGCGCAGCAGAGTAGAAGGGCACCTGGAGATTACGCCAGCGCTTGGGCTTCCCCGATGCGTCCGTGCAGAGGATCTCCGGCACTCCTTCCAGATGCGCCGGCAGCCGTGTCGCGGCCACGATCCCGGTCCGGTGCGCGCTTTCCACCGCACCGCCGGAGGCCCCCGTCTTGTAGTCGAGCACCCGGCGGCGGCCGTCCTCATGGCGCTCGATTCGATCCACGCGGCCCACCACCTTCACCCCGTCGATCTCGATCTCGATCTTCTTCTCCACCTCCTCGATCTGCCAGCCTCCGGCACGCTCGGCGGCCTGCACGCGCGCGAACCACGCCAGCCGCTGCTGCATCGACTCGCGCTGGATCCGCACCGCCAGCGGCACCCGTTTTCCAAAGCGCTCGGCGATCGCGCGATCGAGCGCTTCCTTCAT
>CBFGPU010000536.1:0-2950 GCA_965650715.1 uncultured Haloferula sp.
GTATCGCGGCGGCGACATTCCCGAGCGCACCTGGGCCTACTTGCAGGACAGTCCCTTCGTGTCGCGGAACCCCTATGTCTGGCGGCAGGCGCTGGATATCACCGGCGGTATCGGACCGGTTTTCGAACAGGCGGTGGCGATCATGCATTGGATCCATGCGAACTTCCGCTACGAGACCGGCTCGACTTCCGTCAGCACCCGGATCGAGGAGGCCTTCGCGCTCCGCCGCGGGGTTTGCCAGGACTTCACGCACGTGATGCTCGGACTCTGCCGGGCGGTGGGGATCCCGGCGCGCTATGCGTCGGGCTATCTTTACAACGGGCCGCGCGATCATCTCATCGGAGCGCAGGCCTCGCATGCATGGCCCGAGGTCTTTTTCCCGGGGGGCGGCTGGGTCGGCTTCGACCCGACCAACGAGACCCTTGCCGACGAGCGCTACATCAAGGTCGCCGTCGGCCGCGACTATGACGATGTGGCTCCCGTGCGCGGCACCTACCACGGGAGCGGCCACTGCAAGATGTCCGTTTTCGTGGAGGTGGAGAAGGTGGAGTGAGATTCACTCGCCGGGTGTGGGGACCAGCTTCACGCCCCGCAGGTTCATCAGGCCGATGCCTTTGATGGAAAGCGGTCGGACGTGGAGCGCCATCAATCCCGCTTGCGAGAGCGTCAACGTGCCCACTTTCACCTCCTGGAAGTCGCGCCAGTGGGACGTCGCGGCAAGACGGTGATTCAGCGTCTGGTCGAGCAAGCGGATCTCCACCTCGCCACCGGAATCGGGGGCGATCGCCGCGTCGAGGTAGACATCGAATTTCCCCGGAATCTTTTCCGCCGCGCCATCGGCCATCCGCGTGGCCCAGGGCACGCGGACGACGAAGGGAAACCAGACGCTTTCTCCGGTGTCCGACCAGAAGCCGATATGGCTTTCCTCAAGCCGCATCGGGTTGGTCGCGGTGACCGAAGGTGCGAGGACCGCCTGGGTTGCGGACAGGGCGACCGAACGGTCCGCGGCCTGACGGGGATAGGGCGAGGAGTCGAAGACCGGAGGCCCGTTGAGCCGGATTGCGACGATGGGCAGGGGATCCATCGGATCGGGCGGGGAAGCGGGCAGGCGGACCACGGGCGGGCCACCCGGCGATTGGTCGAGCGGCAGGAAGCCCGTGCCAAGGAGGGTCGCGGAGCCGCAGGGAGTCTGGAGTCCCTCAACGGCGAGGAGCCCGCCTTCAGGCCATTCGCTGAGGTGGCAATAGAGGGTCGGCTCGCGCTCGTCCGCGGAAAGGGTGATGCGGCCCTTGAAGGGGGGGTAGAGCAGGGGAGAGGCGCTGGTGCCGTAGATCGCTTCACCGTGGGTTTGCAGCCATTTGCCGACTTCCTTGAGTGTGCGGACGGCTGGGTCGGGAATGCGGCCGTGGGCATCGGGGCCGACGTTGAGGAGCAGGTTGCCGCCCTTGCTCGATACTTCCGAAAGCAAGCGGATGATATCGGCGGGGCCCTTCCACGAATCGTCGTGATAGCTGAAGCCGAAGCTTTCGTTGAGCGTGTGGCAGGCTTCGAAGATCCGGCCGTGATAGCCCGCGGGCGGGACGTAGCGCTCCGGGGTGAAGAAGTCGCCGTTCGGGTTTTCCAAGCCGCTCCAGAAGCGGTTGTTGAAGATCGCCGCGGGTTGATGGGTCCGCCAGATATCGAGGATCGAGCGGGTGCCCCAATGCGAACCCTCGTTGCCCGCTGAAGAATAGTCCACCCACAGCACGCCGAGCGGCCCGTAACCGGAAGCCAGCTCCGCGAGGTGCTGATGCAGGTAGCGGCGGTAGCGCGCGGGATCGGGGTACTGCCAGTCGATCAGGGAATAGTAGACGCCCGGCACTAGGCCGGCGCGGCGGAAGCTGTCCGCATACTCGCGGAAGAGATCGCGTCCCGGCGGCGAGATGTTCGTGGTCCCGCTTACCGGGTTGTGGACGGAGTATTCCGCCCTGCTGTTGAAGAGGGTGTAGCCTTCGTGATGTTTGGCGGTGAAGATCGCGTAGCGCATGCCCGCTTCCCTGGCCAGATCCGCCCAGGCGTCGGTGCAGCCGGGCTCCGGGTTGAAAAGAGGCTTGAGTGCGCGGCCGTACTCCGGTTCGGGCACGGAGGCCCAGGTGCGGATGCGTTCGGCCTGCGGCTGTTCGTGGAGGCGGCCGTTCGCGGGATCGGGCGGCCAATGGCCGCCGGCACCCGAATACAATCCGAGGTGGATGAACATGCCGAAGCGCGCCTCGCGGAACCACTTCACACGCTGCTCGTGATCCGCCCTCCATTCCTCGCTGCCGGCAAAGGGCTGCATCTCCGGATCGCCCGTGGCCGTCTCTTCCGCCGGGCCCGGCGTCACGGCGAGCAAGGCGAGAATCGCGGCTCCAAGCAACCCGCGGCTGCCGGAGGTCGCTTGCATTCCGGGATCCATTTCCAATGCCATTGTGCAACCTTAGCGAAACTGCGCGGGGCGACAAAAAAATTCCGGCACCGCCACATGGCAGCGGTGCCGGACTCCAACGGGCGTCAGGGAATGTCGACCCTCAGACGGGCGAAGAGCGAGGACTCTCCCGAGGGAAGCGGAATCCTCACCCGCACCCGGTCGATCCCAAGACCATGGAAATCGTCGTCCACGGCGACGGTCACACCGGCGGCGCCATCCTGGGCCGTCGCCCAGCCGCTCAAATCCGAACCATGCTGAACGTAGGGCGCGGAACCTGCGGATTCATCGCTGCGGCGGAAGACGAACTCGAAGTGCGTGGTATCCTTGGTGGCGGTTGGCAGCAGCGTTGTGGAGCTGGAGCCGGGTCCACTCGGATCGCCGCCGATCACGAACTCGATGCCATTTGCGATCCCGTCGTCATCCGAATCGGTGGTCGAGCCTTCGCCCGCGATGCCATTGGCGATTTCCCACAACTGGTAGTTGGTGCCCACTGGACCGGTGCTG
>CBFGPU010000537.1:0-2949 GCA_965650715.1 uncultured Haloferula sp.
GCATCAAGGGCTACGGCTTCTCCCAGAAGGTCGCCGTCGACTTCGACGACCGGCGTGATCAGCGTGATGACGTTGTTGCGGATGTTCTGGATGAACGGCGTCTCTTCGACGGCGAGGCGGTAGCCGAGCTCCATCAGCATCTCCAGAAGCTCCTTCACTCCGGGCAAGGCGATCAAAGGCCGGGACGCCAGCAGCGACCTCCACTTCTTCCTCCAGCCCGTCGCGAAGCGGTCCGCATCGAAGCCCCCCGGTGCCTTGGCCGCGAGATAGCGCTCGATGTTCTCGTTCGAAGTGCCGATCAGCTCGCGGAAATATTCTTCCTGCTCCAGCTTCCCGCCCTGCTCTGCGAAGGCGGCACGGAAGGCCTCGCAATACACCGGCTCCGTGTCGAAGAGCGTGCCGTCCATGTCGAAGATCACCGCCTTCATCCCCTCTCGCGATGAGGTGACGCTGAGCTTCTCGCGATACTCGCTGGGCCGCTGTCCCGTTCCGGTGAGGAAAAAGCGGCTCATCTCGTGGGCCGAGCCGAATTTCATCCGCCGCGCGATCTCCGCCAGACTCAGCGCGGGATCGGCCAGCAGGCGCTGCAGGTGCCTCAGCCGCACCCGCTGGATTTCCTGCTTCGGCCCGTGCCCCAGCAACCCGGCGAAGCGGGACTTGATGGTCGTCATCGAAAGCGAGCTGTGCTCCGCGAGCTCCGATACCTGCAAGGCATCGTGCGGGGCGCGCAGACGGATGAGGCGGACCAGTTCGCGGATCGCCGCATCCCCGATGGCCAGCGTGTCGCTCGACTCGCGCGCCACGACATCCGGAAGCGGGATCTCCGTCCGGTCGCCTGCAACCTCGTCCCCTTTCATCTGCCTCCACAGCAATTCGGCCGCGATCCTTCCCACCTCCCGCCCCGGATACGGAATGCTGCTCAGCGCCGGGAAGGTGGCGAAGCAGTACCCCGGATCATCGCCGAAGCCGATCACCGCGAGATCAGCGGGCACCTTCACCCCCAGCCGGTCCGCCGCCCGCAAGGCCACCGCGCCGAGCGAATCGTCCGCCACGAAAAGCCCGCAAGGCTTCGGCAGCAGATCGAGATAGGCCATCACTTCGGTCTCGACCTCGCGCCAGGTCTGCGCCTTCCACAAAGGACGCCCTTTCAGGTAATGCACCGAGGGCTCCAGCGCGTACTCCGCGAGCTTGCCGCGGAACCCGGCGAGCCGTTCCCGCGCGTAGCGCCGCAGACCGGGCGCGAACTCCGCCTCGCGGTAAAAGGTTTCGCCCCGCGCCAGGAATGCGAAGTGCGGCACCGCGCACTCGATCAAGTGCTCCGCCGCCATCCGGCCCACCATCGCATTGTCCGGCACCACCCGCGGGAACCCCAGGTCGGGACCTTCCGTGCTCGTCAGCACCACCGCCTGCCCGCGCTGACGGTAGGCCGCGAGTTCCTCCTCGGTGGCACGGAAGAGAATCAACCCGTCGCCATGCCAGTCGCGGTCGATGCTCACCACCTCCATCTCGCCATACGAGCGGTTCTCCGTGACCAGCCGCCACATTTCGCGCCCGCGCATGAAATCCACCACGCCCGCCGTCACCAGCGGGCCGAAGGACGACCACACCGGATGACGGATGGCGACGCTACGGCGGGCGGTTACAGGCTCGGTCACGTGACCCGCGATGGAATGAAAACGGAGGAGCGCATGGCAAGCGGGCATCTCGGACAGCACCGCATCCGTCGATAATCCGCCCCCCGCCGTCGAATTTGCCCGTTACCCGACAAGAGGACTATCCCCACCATGGGGGTTCATGAAACCCCTCATTCTCCTTCCCTTGCTTCTCTCCGCCGTCGCTCCCGCCGCCACCGTTTACGAGTGGACCTTCGATTCCGCGGACCTCTCTTCCGCGGCGGGCAATGGCGCGATGACCACCGCCGGTGCCGGCACTCCCGGCTCGCTCGCCTATTCCACTACGAACGGGAGCTCCATCCCGCACATCGCCGGGGAGACGGCATCCTACCTGAGCGTGCCCGCCCTGCCCGCCGGCGGGAATGGACTGCTGCTTTCCTTCGATGGCAGCGGCCCCAACGGCGGCGGTGCCTACATCAATCAGTACACCCTGCTGATGGATATCTACAGCCCCGGTACGGCGGGCTGGCAGGCACTGATGAATACCGACACCGGCAACGGCAACGACGCCGACTTCTACATCTCCAATACCGGCCAGCTCGGTATCGGCGCTCTCGGCTATTCCGGTGCCGGAACCTTCACCCAGGATGCCTGGCACCGCATCGCGGTCTCGGCGGATCTCGCCGCAGGCACGGTGAGATACTTCATCGATGGCAATCTCGCCTTCACCCGCACCGGTGGCTCCCTAGCCGATGGACGCTTCGCCATCTTCTCCAACGCGGACGCCGGGGCCGATCTCCTGCTCTTCAACGAAGGCGACGCCAGCGGCACCTACACCCATCCCCTGCTGGTGAACTCCGTGGCCTTCACCGACGAGGCCCTGAGCCCCGCCGCCATCCTGTCCCTCGGCGGCCCCTCGGCAGCCGGCATCTTCGTCCCCGAGCCTTCCTCCGGCCTGCTGGGTGGCCTTGCCGCTCTCGCCCTGCTCCGCCGCCGCCGCTGACCCCCTTCACCGCTCCATCTTCGTGTCCCCTCGCTCCAACTCCTTACTCCCATGAAGATCACATTCTCGAAATGGCTCCGGCTTGCCGTCCTCAGCCTTGCGGGTTTCACCATGGACCAATCCGCGGCCATCACGAATCTCACGATTCAGAATGCCGGGTTCGATGCCGCGACCGGCAACCTCGCCGATTCCTGGAACAGCAACGGCGGATCGGTCCGCGGCGGACCCGACGGCGGCTACGGCTGGGACGCCTCCTACTTCGGGGGAGCGTTCCCCACCGATAACACCTTCGCCACCACGGTCAACGGGCCCGTCGGTCAGGACCTCACCGGT
>CBFGPU010000538.1:0-2948 GCA_965650715.1 uncultured Haloferula sp.
AGTGGGTTCCGGCGGCTTGATGGCGAGGGTCATGGGGGGATGGTAGCGGAGATGGCCGGGAGTGTCGCAGGGGAATTTGGGCGGGGGATTGTAGGGGGGCGTGGACCGCCAAGCATCAATCAGCAATCCTCCAATCATCAATCGGAGTGCCGCTGCGCGGGGGAGAGGGTGCGGCTGGTTGCCGCAAACCGCGGCGCGGCGGGCCGCCACGCCCTACCGGGAGAGTTCGCGGGCGTGGTCTTCGAGCCAGCGGTGGAGCTGGTCGAGGTCGGCGGGTTTGACGAGGTGTTCGTCGAAGCCTGCAGCGTTCGCGAGTTCGCGGTCTTCGCTGGTGCCGTAGCCGGTGAGGGCCACGAGGAAGGCGTTGCTTAGAGATGGCATCTCGCGGAGCCGGCGGGCGACTTCGTAACCGTCCATTCCGGGAAGTCCGATGTCGAGGAGCACCACCTCCGGCTGGAATTCTGCTGCCACGCGGAGGGCATCGGGACCGCTGTGTGCGGTGCGTGTGAGGTGACCGGAGAGTTCTTGAAGCATCGCCATGCTTTCGGCGGAGTCCCGGTTGTCATCGACGATCAGCATACGGAATCCCTTGCCCTGCGACGGCGAGGAGGTGGCGGCGACGGGCGGAGGGCAGGCGGACTCGAGGACGGGAAGGCGGATGGTGAAGCAGGTGCCGCGGCCCGGGCCATCGCTATGCGCCTGGATGCTCCCCTGGTGCATCGCGACGAGACGCTGGACGATGGTGAGGCCGATGCCGAGGCCGCCATGGGCGCGATCCAGCGTGCGGCTGGATTGGACGAAGAGGTCGAAGATGCGTGGCAACAACTCGGGATCGATGCCAGCGCCGTCATCGGCGACGCGGACGAGAACCTCGCGCCGGTCCGGGGTTATCTCGGCGGCGAGAGAGATGCGGCAACCGGCACCGGCGTATTTCGAGGCGTTCCCCAACAGGTTCCCGAAGACCTGTTCGAGGCGGGTGGGATCCGCATCGAGATAGACCGGATGTGGCGGGAGGGAAACGGTGAGCTGCTGGCCCTGCGAGGTGCAGGCGGTGCGGACGAGATTGGCGGCGGATTGAAGGATGCTTTCGAGAGCGACGGTCTGCTTCCTGAGGGCGATCTTGCCCTCGGTGATGCGCGAGACGTCGAGCAGGTCGTCGATCATGCGGCCCATGTTCTCGATCTGGCGGCGGATGAGGCGCTGGGCCGCGGCGCGTTGTTGGGGGGCGGTGTCCTCGATCTGGAGGATTTCGGCCGCGTTGCGCAGCGGGGCGAGAGGATTGCGCAGTTCATGGGCGAGCATGGCGAGGAACTCGTCCTTGCGACGGTCCGCGACTTCAAGTTCCCGGGTCTTGGCGAGGAGCTCGTCCTTGAGGCGGGTTTCTTCGGTGACGTCCTTGAAGTAGCAGACGACGCCGTGGGCACCCGCCGGCAAGGTGAGGCGCTGGAGTTCCCACTCGTAGGACTCGGTGGTGCCGATGTCACTGCGGGTCTCGGTGAAGCGCGAGGAAACGTAGTGCTCGCCGGTTTCCAAGGTGTGCCGGAAGGTCGCGGTGATGTTGGCGGCGAGTTCCGGCCCCCAGATCGCGGAGAGGGCTTCCTGCAGCGGCTTGCCGATGACCGGCTCCGCACTGGCGAAGACGGGGCGGCCCCCTTCGTTGACCTCCAGGATGCGCAATTGTTCGTCCACGACGTACACGCCGCCGGGTGCCTTGCGGATGATATCGACGAAGAGCGCCTCGTTGCGACGAAGGAGAGCCTCCGCTTCCTTGCGACGGGTGATGTCGTTGAAGACGATGGCGACGAGGTGCGCTCCGGGCTCGCCGATGCGCATGGCGTAGAGATCGTAGTAGCGGCCGAGGGCCTTGGCCTCGCGTTCGAAGCGGAGGGGCTCGCCGGTCGTGACGACCTTGGCGTAGACGCGGTACCATTCCTCGGACTGGCCGGGCATGAGCTCCCGCGCGGTCTTGCCGATCACGTCTTTCAATCCGGTCTGGTGGACGAAGGACGGGTTGGTTTCGAGAAAGCGGTAGTCGTAGGCATCGCCCTTGTCATCGAAGAGAACCTCGACCACGCAGAAGCCTTCGTCTATGGAATTGAAGAGCGTGCGGTAGCGCTCCTCCGAGGTGCGCAGGGCTTCCTCCGCCTCGCGGCGTCCGGTGATGTCGCGGATCACGGCGAGGAGACCGCCGGGTGCGCCGTCGCGGTCGATCAGGCGGCTGACCGAGGACTCGACGTGGATGTGGGAGCCATCGCGCCGGATGTGGATATTCTCGCCGCGCCAATGTCCGGTGGCCTCGATCTCGGCGGCGGCGGCGGCTTCGTGGTCGGGATGGAGCCAGAGATATTGGTAGAGATCGGTGAGTTTGCGGCCGAGTGCCTCGGCAGCGGGGACGCCGTATTGCTCTTCGGCGGCAGCGTTGAAATAGATGACGTGATGGTCGCCATCGACCGCGACAACGGCTTCGCGGATCTTTGCGAGGATGTCGCTCCGGAAGCGGTTCGATTCCGCATCCGAACTCTGCAGGATGAAGACCTGAGGGCCGGGATCGGTCTCGACGACAAGCCCGTCCACCTCGCCTTCGCGAATGGCGCGCAGGGTGTCTTCCGCTTCCTCGAGGCGGGCCTGTAGTTCGGCGTTTCGCTCGCGGAGCGCTTCCAGGATGCTGGACTCTTCCTGAGACATCGCTAGCCGGGTGATGGAAGAGGAAGGCCGAGGCCGGCGAGGATTTTCGCGGTATCCGACATGTCGCCGATGAAGCGGCGCAGGGGTGGAGGATCGAACTTCACCAGCGTGGGGGCGGCAAGGATCTGGTCCTTCGCGGCGAGTTCCGGGTTCTCCTGCAGATTGAGCACCTCCAGCTCGTGACGGGCGGGGAGATGCTCGAGACAAAGCCGGCGTGTATTCACGATGGCGCGATTCGACTGCTGGGTATCGCCGACGACGTA
>CBFGPU010000539.1:0-2945 GCA_965650715.1 uncultured Haloferula sp.
CTCCTTCGGCTTTGTGGATCCCATGCTTTCGCCGGGGCTTTTCATGGCGCTGGAATCGGCACGCTTGTTCGAAGAGCATGTCTTCTCGAAAGGCCCCGCTGTGATCAATCGCCCCGGGGAAATGCAGGCGGGCTTCGCGGCGGCGGAGGCCGAGCTTCATGATTGGCACGAGAGTTGGCGGGAGCTCATCCAGCATTTCTACGATGGCGGGATCTTTTCGCTGTACGAGACGGGGACGAAGTTTTCCGCCAAGTTCAAGGGCTGGCCGGGGATCGGATTCATGGAAAGCCACATGACGAAGCACATCGCGTCGATGGCTTCGGGGGCCTTCACGCGCCGCAAGTACAGCCGGGGCCTGGTGAGGTTCATGCGGCAATACATGATGCACGACTGCCGCCCGCCGGAAGACTATGCGGTGCTTCCCGCGAAGGGTTGAGGCCCGTTACGGTTTCAGTTCCTTACGAAGGGGGCCAGGGCGGTTCGTGGTGATGTGGTTCACGCCGAAGCCGATCATCTTCCTGGCGAGGACGACGTCATCCACGGTCCATGAAGTGAGGAGAAGGCCCTTCGACTTCAGGGTGGCGAGCCATGCCCCCTCGACAGGGGAAGCCGCCTTGAACTGGAGGCCCTGCGAGCCACAGGCGGCGAGTTGCTTTTCATAGCCGTCGCGCTTCGCGGGATCCGCGAACTCCTTCAGGTCGCAGATCCAGTGGGCCTGGTAGGCCGGAAGCTCCTTGCGCGAGGCGGCGATCACGTCGGCGTTGAAGGAAATGATCGTCACGCGGGCGGGATCCGCATCCTTTTCCGCGAGGATTTTCTTGATCGGCCCCACGATCTCCGGACCGCATTTGACCTCGAGGAAGAAGCGCTTTCCCGCCGGGATGGTGTCGAGGACATCCGCGAGACGGGGCATGGCTTCACCCTTGTAAGCCGGGGATTTCCAAGCGCCGACATCGAGCTTCGAGAGTTCCTTCCACGGCGTTTCGGCAACGACCCGCTTGGTACCTGCCACTCTTTCCGTATCGAAGTCGTGGATGCACACCACCTCGCCATCAGAACTCAGGTGGAAATCGCCCTCGATGCCGTCCGCGCCCTCTTCCCATGCCAGCTTGAAGGCGGCGAGGGTGTTCTCCGGCGCGGCATGCGAGGCCCCGCGATGGGCGACGAGAAGCGGGAGATCGGCGGCGGAAGCCATGGCGGTGAGGATTGCCGCAAATGCGGTGGCAGACAGCATTTTCATCAAGCACTGAAACGCGCAGGACCGGACCGGGCTATCGAGAGGCCCCGTGTGACGCTATCTTCACAGCATTTTGAGACAGGTCATGATCGCCGCGCACACCAGCAACCCGATCGCGCCGCCTCCCAAAACGAGGTCCACCATGGTCGTGCGGGGACGATGCGGGGATACCGACTTGGGAAAGACGAGAGCCGCGTAGATCATCCCTGCCACCAAACCACCGGCATGGGCGGCATTGTCGATGAAATGGCTGAACACCACCCCGATCCCGGCTGTTAGCACCACCCCCACGACAAGACGCTTGCGGGCGCTTTCCGGGACCAAGCGGCGGTGGAGGGATTCGAAGACGAGGAGGAATCCCAGCAGCCCCATCAGCCCCCCGGAGGCCCCGATCGAGGGACTGGACGTGAATCTCGCAGACGCTTCCCCGCCGATCCATGCGGAGATCAGGAAGGACAGCGCGAGGTGGGGCCAGCGTGCGAAGACCTCCACGCGCTTGCCCAAGTAGGCCAAAGCGGAGGCGTTCATGAGCCAATGGACCCAGTGGCCATGGAGGAAGGGCGCGGTGAAGAGCCGCCACCACTCGGTGGCATGGCCGTCGAACTTGGTGAGCCCCGCCATGGCGATCGTGACGCCGAAGGCCCGGGGGTCGCGGATTTCAACATACGCCTGCACGAGCCCGACAAAGGCCAGCAAGCCGAGCAGCAAGCGGGTCGAGGGAGCCTTCTGGATCGACAGCCAGGCCTCGAAGCGCAGCACCCTGCCGTCTTCCACCATCTGCTCGGGAGCCCAACGGCTCGCCCGCTCAAGGCGCTTCCTGCCCCGGTACCAAGGCAGGAATCCGAGAATCAGGAACAGGAGCAGCGCCAACCCGACGGTGCCGCTGGCAAGCATCCGCTCCCGCGCGGCCAGGTGGTAGGCCGCCAAGACCCCCAGGACGGCGGAGAAGACCAGCATCTGCCGCTTTCCCTCGCTGATGTCCCAGCGGGCCCAGCGGATGCGCGCCTCCCGCATGGCGGGGAAGAGTTCGGCGACCTCCTCGGGCAGCACGTAACCCTTCGCGGCAGGCGTCCAGACGAGATCCACCCTCGCCCCGGCATCGTTGACGATCGCTTCGGAGAGCTCTTCGAAGCCGGCGCAGGACACCTTGCGGCCGCGGCGGTCCACCCAGCCCCAGCCGGGTCCCGCTTCGGGAAATGCATCGTCACGCTCCCAGACGGGAAGCTCGGCGTCGGGAGTCATGCTACGAGAAATCAAGCGGGCGGCATGCCGATGTCCAAGGGAGAATGTCAGTCAGTTGCAGCAAGTAGCGGACAAAACAAGGGCGCGGGGCGATGAACACCACGCGCCTTGAAAGTCGGGTCGGATCCGCCCGGGGTTCAGGGTTCTTCGGTCTTCTCCGGTTCCGCAGGCTTGTCGCCTTCCGCCGGCGGAGCCGGGGTGGTTTCCGGGGCCTTCTCTTCTTCGGCCGGCGGGGTGACAGGAGCGGGGGTTTCCGGGGCCGGGGCGGAAGTTTCAACCGGAGCGGGTGCCTCGGCCGGAGGCGTCACCGCTTCCGGAGCAATCGGCGTTTCAGCCGGAGCGATTGAGACGGGTGGAGCCGGCGGCGGCACCTCCGCCACGAAGGACTTGGTCAGGGAGTTCCGCTTCGTGATCAGCACCGCCAGCGTGAGCGTGAGGATGAAGAACAGGGTGGAAAGATAGACCG
>CBFGPU010000540.1:0-2940 GCA_965650715.1 uncultured Haloferula sp.
ACCCGCTGACGTCGCTGCAGTTCGTGCCGCAGTTCAGCACCGTGCGGCCGGTCGGCGAGCCTTGGCGGCCCTTGAAGTTCCGGTTCGAAGAAGACGCGCAGAGCTGGTCGCCGACCAGTTTGTCCGGATTCATGGCCAGGCACATCGAGCAACCGGCACCCCGCCATTCGAAACCGGCGGCGGAGAAGATCTTGTCGATCCCTTCCTGCTCGCACTGGTGCGCCACGATCTGCGAGCCGGGCACGGCGATCGCCTTTACGCCCGGGGCGACCTTGTGGCCCTGGATGTACTTGGCGACCTCGCGGAAGTCGGAAAGACGGCCGTTGGTGCAGGAGCCGATGAAGGCGACGTCGATCTTCACTCCCTTGATCGGGGTCCCGGCAGGCAGCTTCATGTAGGCGAGCGCCTCGTCGATGCTGGCCTTTTCGCCGGGCGTGGCGGCCTTGGCGGGATCCGGGATGTTTTCGGAAACACCGATGCCGTGATCCGGCGAGATGCCCCAGGTGACCGTGGGCTCGATGGTGGCCGCGTCGATCTTCACGAGGTCATCGTAAACCGCGTCGGCGTCGGAGGCGAAGGACAGCCAGCGGGCGGCGGTGGCGTCGAAGTCGTTCATGTCGACGTACGGGCGGCCTTTGAGGTAGGCGATGGTCTTGGCGTCCGGATTGACATAGCCGCAACGGGCACCGCCTTCGATCGCCATGTTGCAGACGGTCATCCGCTCTTCCATCGACATCTCGTCGAAGACATTGCCAGCGTACTCGTAGGCGTAGCCGATTCCGCCCTTGGCTCCGAGCAGGCGAATGATGTGAAGGGTCACGTCCTTGGCATAGACGCCGGGGCGGAGCTTTCCGGTCACCTCGATGCGGCGGACCTTGAGCGCTTCCATCGCCATCGTCTGGGTGGCCAGCACGTCGCGGACCTGGGTCGTGCCGATGCCGAAGGCGATCGCGCCGAAGGCCCCGTGGGTCGCGGTGTGGGAGTCGCCGCAGGCGATCGTCGTGCCCGGCTGGGTGATGCCCTGCTCGGGTCCCACGACATGGACGATCCCTTGCTTGCCGGACTTCAGGTCGAAGTAGGTCACGCCGAAGTCGTCGCAGTTGCTGCGCAGCGCGGCCATCATCTCTGCCGCCAGCGGATCGACCGGCTGGTCCTGATTCTCGGTCGGGACGATGTGGTCCACCGTGGCAAAAGTGCGCTGGGGGTACTTCACCGCGAGTCCGAGATCCCGGAGCATGCCGAAGGCCTGCGGGGAGGTCACCTCGTGGATGAGGTGGGTGCCGATGAAAAGCTGCGTGCGGCCGTCTGCCAGCTTGCCCACGGAATGGGCTTCCCAGACTTTTTGATAGAGGCTCTTGCCCATGATTTGGTCGCCGGGTTGCGCGGCGGGCGGGCAAAGTGGGTCACCGGCACCTGATTGTCAAAGCACGATCAAGTCCGTTCCCGGCGGCCCTTCAGCCCATCTGGAAGCACATCAGCGTGATCAGCCCGCCGAAGGCAAGGAAGCCGAACACCCAGGCAGCCCCCTTCATCAGGGGGCCGACTTTGTGCGTCCTGTTGGGTTGGTCTCCAACCCACTGGTTCCAAGCACATTCTGAATTGTCGACGCGATGTCGGTGGTAATGGCGGCTGGGGGCTTGGAAGCGGGCCCGGGAGGTGGGGGTCTTCATGGGGAGAGGGCCGGGCGAATACCGGCCGCTCATGCAAAAAGCAATTTCCGAAGTCCCAGGTGTCCGCAATGTTACACGAGGCACAAAAAAGCCCCTGCCGGTCGGCAGGGGCTTGGAAAAATCGGAAAGTCCGCGGGAAAATCGCTTACTTCGCGTAGTGCACTTCAGGTGCCGAGGGAACTTCCTGGAAGGCGGGAAGCGGGCGGAGCGGTCTTGCTTTCGGCTCGCTGGTGCAGCAGCAGGAATTCGAAACGAAGGCGAGAACAGAGAGGGAGACGATGGCGATTGCGCGGAACATGGCTGGAGTCAAAAGGGGTTTTACGGATTTCGCTAGAAAAATGATTGCAGCACAAAAAATTTGCAGGGTGGACCAGCAGGCGGTCCACCCTGCGTTAAGTCATCGTGCAGGGACCCGGAGGTCGCCGCCGATCAACCCTTCTTACTTGGCGGGAGCCACGTAGGTCGGGGAGGCGGGAGCCGGGGCCGGACGGCTTTCGCAGCAAGAGGCGGCCAGCAGGGTGCCGAGGGCGGCGGCGCTGAGGGAGACGACTTTGATGAATTTCATGGTAGTTGCTTTCGGTTGGTTTCGAGACTGCGGAAGGTGTCCGCACCCTCGACGACTCTAACGGAACGGAAAGGCCGCGCAAGGTAAAAGCCGGAGCCGCCCGCGCACGATTCGGTTGCCAGACGGGGATCCGGCCCTACACTCGCCGCTCCCAAATTCATGAGCGAACCCAAGCACGTCGCCATCGTCGGCGCCACCGGAGCGGTCGGCGAAGAAATGCGTCTTTGTCTCGAGCAGCGGAACTTCCCGGTCGGCAAGCTGACCGTGCTGGCATCCGCGCGCTCGGCCGGGAAACGCATCCCTTTCGCGGGTCAGGATGTGGTCGTGCAGGAACTCACCCACGATAGTTTTGCCGGAGTCGATATCGCCCTCTTCTCGGCGGGCGGCGGCATCTCGAAGGAGTTCGGGCCCTCCGCTGCGGCGGCAGGGGCGGTCGTCATCGACAACTCCTCGGCCTTCCGCATGGATGCGGACGTTCCGTTGGTGGTGCCCGAGATCAACCCGCAGGCGGCCAAGGACCGCCCCCGCGGCATCATCGCGAATCCGAACTGCACCACCATCATCTCGCTGATGGCGCTGGCCCCTCTCCACGAGGCCTTCGGGCTGAAGTCGATCATCGCTTCCTCCTATCAGGCGGTGTCCGGATCGGGTGCCCAAGGCATCCTTGAACTCGAAGAGCAGGTGAAGGCCATCACGGCAGGCCAA
>CBFGPU010000541.1:0-2935 GCA_965650715.1 uncultured Haloferula sp.
CAATCTTCTGGTCGCCCAAGGCTTCGAACGCAACGCCGCGGGCGGCAAGAGCGGGACGAGCTGCTACCGGTGCCGCTGGAGCGACGGATACATCGAACTCCTGGGGGCCAGCGCCGCCTGGTATCCGGCCGGCGGCGGAAGCGGCTTCATCTTCATCCGCCCTCTCGGGAGATGTTACCGGTGGCTCGGGGACGCGCCGCCGGTTCCGGGTGAATGGCCGGGCTCCTTGCTGGAAGGCGGCGATGGCCGGTTGGTCCGCGAGCAGGCGCTCCCGTTCATCGACTGGTGGCTGGATTCGGAGCGCCGCGTGACGGAGCAGCACGGTGCGGGCTACCGCCTCAATTGTTACCGCCATTTCAAGCGGCTGCCCCGGTCCCGGCCCTGGCTCCCGCCGGTCGCGGCCTGCCGCTGGCTGCGTGGCTTCCGCGACGAGCCGGAATCCCTGCCGCGGGCGAAGCGCTTTTCCCTACCTCGATTTCCAACAACGACATGACGCATAAACTTCCGGTAACGGTCCTTTCCGGCTTCCTCGGTGCCGGAAAAACCACCCTGCTCAATCACGTCCTCCGCAACCGCGAGGGGCGGCGCGTGGCGGTGATCGTGAACGACATGAGCGAGGTGAACATCGATGCCGACCTCGTCCGCAACGGCGGCGCGGCGCTCTCCCATACCGAGGAAAAAATGGTGGAGATGAGCAACGGTTGCATCTGCTGCACGCTGCGCGAGGACCTGCTGGTGGAGGTGGGCAAGCTGGCGCGTGAAGGCCGCTTCGACCATTTGCTGATCGAGTCGACGGGGGTCAGCGAGCCGATGCCGGTGGCGGAGACCTTCACCTTCACGGACGAGCAGGGGCGGTCGCTGGGCGATGTCGCGGAGATCGACACGATGGTGACCGTGGTGGATGCCTACAACTTCCTGCGCGATTTCAGCTCGCTCGGCAGCCTGGAAGAGCGCGGCGAAGCGTTGGGCGAGGACGACGAGCGCAGCATCGTGGACCTCCTCAGCGACCAGATCGATTTCGCGGACGTGATCCTGCTGAACAAGACGGACATGGTTTCCGACGAAGAGCTGCGGACTGTCCACGGCATGCTCCGGGCGCTCAACCCGAAGGCGAAAATCGTGGAAACGGTGAACTCGGAGGTTCCGCTCGATGCCGTGATGGGCACGGGACTCTTCGACCTCAAGAAGGCGCAGCAGCACGCGGGCTGGCTGGACTCGCTGGTGGAGCACACGCCGGAGACCGAGGAATACGGCATCTCGAACTTCGTGTACGAGCGGCGGATTCCCTTTCATCCAGAGCGCTTTTACGACGTGCTCCAGCTCGAATGGCCGGGAGTGATCCGCTCGAAGGGGGTTTTCTGGCTGGCCACCCGTCTGAAGATGGCCGGTTTCTGGTCGCAGGCGGGCGGCATGGCGCGGTATGAATGTGCGGGTCATTTCTGGGCCGTTGTACCGCGCGAGCACTGGCCGGTGGATACGACCCACATCGACCGCGTCTGGAAGGAGCCGAACGGGGACTGCCGTCAGGAGATCGTGCTGATCGGGACGGATCTGGATCGCGCGGCGCTGACCGCGATGCTGGACGAGGCATTGCTGACGCCCGAGGAACTCGAAATTCCGGAGGGACAATGGGGGAAGAAGTTCAAGGACCCTTTCCCGAAGTGGAAGATGGCGGTGGCTGCCTACTGACTGGAATTCCGCGGGAAATTCCCACGCCCGGTCATTTTTCCTTGGCGGGTTTGCGATGTGCCGGGAAAAGCTGCGACGATGCTTGCTTTTTCACTGCTTGCCGCAGGTGCGGCGGACGTTTCGCCGCTCTTCGGCGTGATCAGCATGGTGCTGCTGATGGCGGTGCTGATGGCGCTGCTGCTGCACCGACTGAAGCAGAACTTCCTCGTGGGCTACATGATCTGCGGGATTATCATCGCCAACACCTCGCTGCTAGGGTCCTTTGGCAGCGAGAGCACGGAGATGGACGGGGTGATTGCCCATCTCGCGGAGATGGGGGTGATCCTCCTGATGTTCACGCTCGGGATCGAGTTCTCGCTCGGCGAACTCAAGCACTTGTGGCGGGTATCCTTGATCGGGGGCGGCATCCAGGTCGGCACGATCTCCGCGATCGGTGGGGCGATCTGCTGGTTCTGCGGCATCCGTCCGGCGGCGGAGGTGATCGTGCTGGCGGTATCGGTCGCGCTGAGTTCGACCGCGGTGGCGATGAAGTCCTTCCAGGACATGGGCCAGCCGAACAATCCGAGTGCGAGGACGGCGCTGGCGATCGCGCTCTTCGACGACATCGTGGTGATCCTTTTCCTGATCATCCTGCCCGCGCTCTTCGGAAAGGGCGACGAGTCGGTGGGTGCGGGGATCGCGATCGCGATCGGAAAGGGTGTCGTGTTCCTGGGAGGCGGGCTTCTGCTGGGGAAATACGGGGTGACTCCCTTGTTGCACCTGGTGGCGCGTACCCGGAGCGGGGAGCTTTTCACGCTCGCCGTGGTGGCACTCTGTTCGGGGATCGCGGTGCTGGGGGCGCTGCTGGGATTGTCCCCCGCTCTCGGGGCCTTCGCCGCGGGGCTGATCGTGAGCGAGTCGATCTACCGGCACCGGATCATGGCGGATATCATGCCTTTCAAGGATCTCTTCCTGGCGATCTTCTTCGTTTCGGTGGGACTCCAGATCGATCTCGGGATCGTGATGGCGGATTGGATGCGGATCCTCGGCTTCAGCATCCTGATCCTGATCGTGAAGGGGACGATCGCGTTCAACGTGGCGCGTCTTTTCAAACTGCCCTTGCGGCCGGCCCTGCTGACCGGTGCGGCGCTTTCCAGTGCGGGGGAATTCTCGCTGGTGTTGCTCGGCAAGGCGGCCGACTACCGGCCCGCCGATCCATCGATCCAGCAACTCCTGCTGAGTTGCGCGGCATTCACGATGGCGCTGG
>CBFGPU010000542.1:0-2928 GCA_965650715.1 uncultured Haloferula sp.
TGCTCGTAGGCCGCCGGCGTGGCGGAGACGGGTGAAGCGACCGCCGATGAAGCTGGCTTTCTCGTTGGTCGAGCCGTCGATCTGCCGGAAGTCCCCGCCCGCATTGAGCGACCAGGGGCCTTCCGGAGCCCACATCAGCGTGAAGGCGCCGCCGGTGCCGTTGCCCGGGACGTGGAATTGGTCGAGCGACGGGTTCTCGGCGCTGCGGGTGGCGTTCACGGAGGTGAACATCGACTCGAAGCGGCGGCGCTGGTGGTAGGCGAGGGCCTGCCAGGAGAGGCCGCCGTCGTCTTCCGAGGTCACGCGCAGGGCGAAGTCGAGAGCCTCGGTGGAATTGCCGGCGAGCGGGGTGCCGTTGCCACGGTCTTCTTCGTACCAGGAGAACATCGGCTCCACGGTCAGCCCGGGGGCGGCGCGCCAGGCGAGCTTGAGGTTGGTGCCGTAGGCGTCGGTGTCGAGGCGGCGGTCGATGGTGCCGCGCTGCCAGGACGGGAGGGCAAAGAAGCCGTCCGAGTGGAGGCCGAAGGCGGAGAAGGTGACGCCGAGGGAGCCGTCGTCGGCGACCAAGGTGTGGGTGGTGGCGGAGGAAATCGTCCCGTTGGACCCACCTTCCACACTTAGGATGTGGCGTTCTTCGAAGGGGGAACGGCCGGTCAACTGGACGACGCCGGCGGGACTCTGGTTGCCCCAGACGACGGAGCGGGCGGAAGAAACGATTCTTACGGAATCAAGGGTCGAGGGCTCGTGGCGGGCCCAATAGACCCAGCCGCCGAAGGGGTCGTTCTGGGGGATGCCATCCAAAAGAACGAGAGTGCGCGAGGCGGCGGTGGCACCGGTATTGCGGAGGCTGACCCCGGCGGAGGTGGGATTGCCGAAGAGGGAGGTCTGGCGGCGGTAGAGGGAGAAGGACGGTTCCTGGGCGAGCAACTCGTCGAGGGTGCGGGGGGCTGACGCGGAGATGTCCTGGCTGTCCCATTCCGCCAAGGTCCAGCCGGGCATGTCGGCGACGCTGTCGCCGCGGCGTTCGGCCAGCACGGTGATCACCGGCAGGGCGTCATCGGCAGCCGCGACGGCAGTGGCAGCGGAGAGGAGGGCGAGGAGTTCGGTTTTCAATTCAAGTCGCGACAAAGCGGAAATTGCCGTCGTCATCAATCGGAATCGATGGAAGAGATGGCAGGGTCCATCGGATCTTTTTCCAGCGGGCGGCCGCGTCAGTTGCTTCTGCGGGCCAGAGGCTTTGACCGCGCCATTGAACGAAAGTGGCGGTCTATCTCCGCTTCGCTCCGGTTGCGCCCCCGGGGGCAGGCATTGCCATCGAGCGCTGCCGGACGGCTTCGTAGAGAGTGATGGCGACGGCGGTGGAGAGATTCAGGCTGCGCGTGCCGCCATCGACCATGGGGATGCGGATGCCTTGATCGCCTGCCGCCTGGACCATGGATTCGGGAAGTCCGCGGGTTTCGCAGCCGAAGACGAGGTAGTCGCCGTCCTTGAAACCGGCATCCCAGTGGGCGCGGGTGGTTTTGGTACTAAGGAACCAGTAGTTGGCGCCCGGATCTGCGGCTTTCAGCTCCTCGAAGGATTCCCAGACCCTGAGGTCCACGTCCTTCCAGTAGTCGAGGCCGGTGCGCTTCACGTGCTTGTCATCGAGCGAGAAGCCGAGGGGCTTGACGAGATGCAGGCGGGAGCCGGTGGCGAGGGCGAGGCGCCCGGCGGCACCGGCATTGTGCGGGATCTCGGGGGCGACGAGGACGATGTGGAACATGTTGCTTATCTTACGATCTCCGCCAGCACGCGCTTCGCGCCGTAGATGGTGTCGAGGGCTTCGAGCATGCCGGCGGCGTGGACGGAGACGGCGCGGCCGTTGCCTTCCTTGTAGCCGTAGCCGAGCTTCAGGCCGGGGGCGTTGCTATCGAAGATCAGGCCGACGAGTTCGCCCTGCTTGTTCACGACCGGGCTACCGGAATTGCCGCCGGTGATGTCGGCGGTGCAGACGAAATTGTAGGGGGCCTTGCGGTTGATCTTGTCCTTCGCGTGGCTCCACGGCAGCGGCAGGTCGAAGGGCGGGGTGTTTCCCTGCAATTCGGAACGCTCGAAGAGGCCGCCGAGGGTGGTGGCCCAGGGGACACCGATGCCGTTCTCCTGGTAGCCCTTCACCTCGCCATAGGCGAGACGCAGGCTGAAGGTGGCATCGGGATAGGTGGAATCCCCTTCGACGGCGAAGCGGGCGGCGGCGATCTTCTCATGGGACTGGCTGATGGTTTCGAGCATGGCCTCGTAGGACTTCCGCAGGGCGCGGGAATCGTCATCGACCAACTTGGCGAGCAAGATCATGGGATCGGAGGAGGCATCGATGGCATTGCGGCCGCCTGCGTAGAGGGATTTGCGCAGGGCGATATCGTCGAGCCTGGTGGCAGCGATGAGTTCCGCGGCGCGTTCCTGCGGGGGTTTTCCATCCATGATCTTCGCCACCAGCGGGTCCGCGGCACCGAGCTTGGCGCAGAGGACCATGAGCGAGTTCGCGAGCTTCACGGTCTCCATGTCGCGGTAGAGCGGTTCGTCCGAGAAGAGCTCGAGTTCCAAGGAGGTCTTACCGGCATCCTGGAACTCGCGGAAGCGTTCGGGGTTCGGCTTGGCGAATTCGTCCGCGGCTCTGACGAGGGTGCGGGCGATGTCGAAGAAGTTAGTGGCGAAGGCATCGCCGCCTTCCAGCATGCGGCCGCGGAGTTCGCGCGGCTCATTCTCCGCGAGGGCCGAGGCGATCGTATCGAAGGCCTGGTCCGCCTCGCGCCATTCCGGCTTGGCGCGGAAGACCTCGCGCAGCTTCCGCTCGGATTCCTCCTTGGCGTTCATGAACGAGGGATCGAGGAGTCCGTCCAACCCGGCGAGGATGGCCTTGCGGCCGTTGCGGATGCCGGTGATCGCGCCGGT
>CBFGPU010000543.1:0-2925 GCA_965650715.1 uncultured Haloferula sp.
TGGGAAAGAAGACCACGGCGAAATCCGGCGGGGGATGCGCTCTGCCGGAAGCACGAGAGTGCCTCCGCTACCATGAAGAGGAAAAGGCATTCTGCCTGAAGGCGGGACTACGAACCCTTGATGGCGGAGCGAGAGGGCGGCTTCCATGGCGTCTGCCTGATCGATTCTGGATCGGCTGCTGCAGGTTCGGCAGGTGACGCTGGCGACGCTGGCGTCCGCGGGGTTCGAAGCGATGATGTCAGGATGAGATGGCTTGCAATGTTCGTGCTGGGCTCGATGGCGGTACAGGCGCAGGAGAAGATCCAAGCGCCGATCCCGGGGAAGATCCGCGAGGAATTCAATCTTTCCCCTTTCTACGCGAAGGTGGTGATGACGGGCGATTTCCCGATCGTTTCCTCTGCCAAGGTGAGTGATCCGGCGCTCAGCGAGGCTGCGGTGCTGGTGAAGTCGATGCTGGCAGGTCGCGAAGATATCCTTTCCGCGATGGCGAAGAACAAGGTGCGGTTGACGGTGATGTCCACCGACGAGCGAACCTGCGATGTGCCGGAGCATTCCGACCTGACGCCGAAGGAGTATTGGAACCGGCGCGCACGGGGTCTCGGTGCGACCGCGGAAAGACCTTCGGTAAGCTGCGGGGAGGAAAACTTGTTGTGCTGCCCGGGCGATCCCTATTCGACTGAGAGCATCATGGTCCATGAATTCGCCCATGCGATCCATCAGATGGGAGTAAACCCGCTGGACGGGACTTTCGATGACCGTTTGAAGGCGGCTTATGAGGCGGCGATCAAGGAGGGGAAGTGGAAGAACTGCTATGCGGCGGAGAACCACTACGAGTACTGGGCGGAAGCGGTGCAATCGTGGTTCGGAACGAACCGGGAGAACGATGCGATCCACAATCATGTGAACACGCGCGCGGAGTTGAAGGATTACGATCCGGGCGTGGCGAAGCTTTGCGAGGAGGTTTTCGGGGACAAGGAGTGGGTTTATCGGAGAGCGGATGATCCGGCGCGGAAAGGCGAGCCGCACTTGAAGGGACTGGATCGCAGCAAGCTGCCGAAGTTCGAGTGGAGCGAGGCGGAGAAGGATGCAGCGAAGAAGGACCCGTGAGGAATTGGCGCACCTCCGGTCCGGCACGTCCTTCTGGCAGCCCTTCGGAACCCGGCATCTGTTAGATCCTTCACGGCAGCGGGCTGCCTGACAAATGCGGTAGCAGGGCCGCCGCAGTTCAAGACGGCCGCGTCGCTGGAAATGGCCCGGCAGGATGGGGGCGACTGAGGTCGGGGCACCCGGAAGAGCGAAAGGCTTATTCCTTCCGTTTCAGGAGGGGGAAGAGGACGACGTCGCGGATGGTCGGGGCGCCGGTGAGCATCATGATGAGGCGGTCGATGCCGATGCCGATGCCGCCGGCAGGCGGCATGCCGTGCTCGAGGGTCTCGATGAAGTCGTAGTCCACCTTCTGGGTTTCCTCGCCGGACTGGTGTTCGAGGCGCTCGCGCTGGACGTCGGGGTCGTTGAGCTCGGAGTAGCCGGGGGAGATTTCCTGGCCATTGATCACGAGTTCGTAAACCTCGACGGTCTTGCCGCCGGGGCTGAGCTTGGCAAGCGGGACCAGTTCGCTGGAGACGCGGGTGACGAAGCAGGGGTCGAAAGACTTCTCTTCCACCAGCTTTTCAAAGACCTGCTGGACGACCTCGTGGTCTTCCATCTCAGGCGAGATTTGCACGCCGAGTTGATCGCAGCGCTCGCGGCGCTGTGCCGGCGTGATGGTGAAGAAATCCTGCCCGGCCGCAGCGGCGACGAGGTCGTTGTAGTCGGCGCGCTTCCACGGACGCTGGAGGTTGATCGTGCGGACCACGTTGCCCTCCTCGTCCTTGTGATCGATCTGCAGGGTGCCGCAGAACTTCTCCGCAAGGTGGCAGATGAGCGATTCGACGAGATCGGCCATGACCTCGAAGTCGGCGAAGGCCTGATAAGCCTCCAGCATGGTGAACTCCGGATTGTGGCGACGGGAAATGCCTTCGTTGCGGAAATTGCGGTTCAGTTCGAAGACCTTGGTGAAGCCGCCGACGAGCAGGCGCTTGAGGAAGAGTTCCGGGGCGATGCGCAGGGTGAGCGGCATGCCGAGGGCATTGTGGTAGGTCTCGAAGGGCCGTGCCGCGGCACCGCCCGGGATGTCCTGCAGCATCGGCGTTTCCACTTCGAGATAACCGCGCTCGTGAAAGAAGGCGCGGATCTCCGCCAGCATGCGTGAGCGCAGCACGAAGATCGCGGCACTCTCCTCGTTCGACATCAGGTCGAGGTGGCGCTTGCGGTACCTGATCTCGCGGTCGGCCACGCCGTGCCACTTGTCCGGCATCGGCCGCAGCGACTTCGAGAGCACGGTGAACTTGGAAACCTTCACGGACGGCTCGCCGGTACGGGTCATGAAGGTCTCGCCCTCGATTCCGAGCCAGTCACCGCGGTCCAGGCACTCGAAGATCTCACGCTCCGTCTCGGAGAGTTCCTTCACCGCGAGGTAGCCTTGGATCGATCCAAGAACATCGGCGATGTGGAAGAAGCAGGACTTGCCCATGTTCCGCAGACCGGTGATCCGGCCAGCCACCTTCACCGCTTGGCCTTCGGCGAAATTCGCGCGCAGATCGGCGGGCGTGTGGGTCGTCTCGAAGGCCGCGCCGAAGGGATCCAGGCCGAGTTCGCGCAGTTTACCCAGCTTCTCGCGGCGGACGGCGATAAGTTCAGCTTCGGTCGAATGGGTCTGCGCGGTTTCGGACATGGCGGGGCAGGGAGTAGAGCCCCGCGCGGCAAGAGTCCAGAGTCCAGATGCAAGGGATTGAAAAAGAATGGGCGGCAAGTTCCCAAAGAGGAGCGGGGAAGCTGATCCGGGTGCTACTCGACCGCCTCCATGGTGAGGGCCAAGTTCCGGCT
>CBFGPU010000544.1:0-2921 GCA_965650715.1 uncultured Haloferula sp.
CAACGGGTGCAAGGTGGAAGCCCATGGGCCCGGTGCCTTGTGGCACGGCTCATTCGCCGGTGACCCCTGAACCCGATCCATTCCGGTACCATACTTGTATCCTTTGTCCGACACGGCTCGCGCCTCCGATTCACCCATGAAAAAAACGCCTGCCTTCGCCGGCTTCCCACTGACAAAGCCGCAGGCTCCCTTGGTTCGGAAGATCCTCCTCAAGTCTCAACGGGGATTGTTCTGCGCGTTCGCCGGCGGCCTCCTGGTTTTCCAAAGCCGCGCGGAGGAATCCTCGTCCTCCCTTGCGGACCTGACGATCGAGCAGTTGATGAACGAGTCGGTGACCTCGGTCTCCCGGAAAGAGACCCTGCTCAATGAGTCCCCGACCGCCATTTCCGTGATCACCGGCGATGACATCCGGCGGCTGGGCATCACCAGCATTCCGGAAGCGCTGCGTCTCGTGCCGGGGCTGGACGTCGCCCGTGTGGGTGCCAGCCAGTGGGCGATCAGTTCGCGGGGCTTCAATCTGCCGTACGCGAACAAGCTGCTGGTGATGATGGACGGGCGCAGCGTGTACACGCCCTCCTTCGGGGGTGTCATTTGGGATGCCCAAGACATGATGCTGGAGGATCTGGACCAGATCGAAGTGATCCGCGGGCCGGGTGCCACCTTGTGGGGTGCGAACGCGGTCAACGGCGTGATCAACATCACCAGCAAGAGCGCGAAGGACACACAGGGATTCCTCGGCTCAACCACCTTCGGCACCGAGGATCAGCCCGGCGCCGGTCTCCGCTACGGAGGTGCGGTGGGTGCCGACCTTCACTACCGGGTCTATGTGAAAGGATTCAATCGGGACGGGCTGGTGGATTCCGCCGGTAACGAGACCCCCGATGCCTGGGACTCCCTGCGGGGAGGATTCCGTGTCGATTGGGAGCCGAACGGAGAGGATCTCGTCACCTTGCAAGGTGATTACTATTCCCTCGATACCGGCGGAACCCTCACGGTGCCGGTGTTGGCGGCACCCTACAGCCGGACGAGGGTGGTGGATGGCTCGCATGAGGGAGGGAATCTCCTGGCGCGTTGGACCCGGACGTTTTCGGAGAATTCGCGGCTCTCGCTCCAAGCCTACTACGATCATTTCCGCAATGACTCGGGACTGGCCGTCGAGAGGCGCGACACCGCCGACATCCAGTTGGAACACCGGTTTCCGATCAACACGCGGAACGACATCGTGTGGGGATTGGGCTACCGCTTTACCACGGATGACTTCGTCAATTCGGAGATCTTGTCCTTCAGCCCGACGAATGCCGACCTGAATCTCTTCAGCGCCTTCATCCAGGACGAAATCACCGTGGCTCCGGACCGGTTGCGATTGATCCTTGGCTCGAAGTTCGAGCACAACGACTTCACCGGTTTCGAAGTCCAGCCGGGTCTGCGCCTGCTCTGGACGCCAACCGACAAGCAGACCGTCTGGGCGGCAGCTTCAAGGGCGGTCAGCACGCCATCCCGTTTCGACCGCGGTGGACGTCTGAATATCAGCGCTTTCGAGCCTCCGGGTGGTCCGGTCATATCGACCGGGTACGTCGGAAATCCCTCGTTCGTTTCGGAATCGCTATACGCTTACGAGCTCGGCTACCGCATCAAGCCTGCCGAGAACCTGTCGTTCGACCTCACGGGCTTTTACAATGTTTACGACGACGCCACCGGCTCGGTGGTCGGCAAGCCGACCTTCGATGCGGATCCCGCGCCGCATCTGGAGGTTCCGATCTATTCCTACAATGCGGAATCCGGGCATACCTTCGGCGCGGAGGCCTCCATCCAATGGATGCCCCGGGACTGGTGGCGCCTGACGGCGAACTACAGTTGGCTGGAGGCGCGGATGAAACCCGCGGGCCTGCTTACGAGGGGGAGCCCGCAGCAACAGGTAAGCCTGCGCTCGTATGTCACGCTGCCTTGGGACCTGGAGTTCAATAGTTTCGCCTCGTACGTGGACCAAATCGACACGCTCAACAATCTCGGTTCCACCACGGCGATTCCGGCATATCTGAGGGTGGACGCCGGCCTGATCTGGCACGCCAACGACTTCCTTGAGGTCGGCCTCTGGGGTCAGAACCTGCTGGACAAGCAGCACCCCGAATTCAGCGGCACCAACAGCAGTGTTCTCACGGAAATTCCCCGGAGCGCGGCCTTGAAACTGACTTGGCGCTTCTAGGAAACTCTGGCGTATGAGACGATTGCTCAAGGGTTGGGTGAAAGACCGGACCGGCCGCCGGCCGGGACCAGGCGCGGGGGGAGGCTGGGCCATCGTCTGGCTCCTGCTGGTCGGCAGCACCGTGCTGCGTGCCGAGGTTTCCAAGGAGCAACAGCTCAAGGCCGCGCTGCTTTTCAACTTCACCAAGTTCGTCGAATGGAGCCCCGCCAGTTTCCCCGCTCCGGACAGCCCCCTGGTCATCGGCGTGCTGGGCTCCAAGCCTTTCGCGGACGAGATGGAGAAGGTGGCAAAAAACCGGAACGTCAACGGCCACAAGATTTCCGTTAGGAAATTGCAAAACCCGGTCGGCGCGCGCGGGGTTCATGTGCTTTTCGTCAGCGGCTCCGAGGACGCCCGGCTGGGAGAACTGCGGGGGGCACTCCGCGGCGCGAACGTACTGACGGTGGGTGAATCCGATGCCTTCGCCCGATCCGGGGGAGTGATCACCTTCGTCATCGTGGGCGGCAAGGTTCGCTTCGACATCAACAGCACCGCCGCGGATCAAGCCTCCGTGAAGATCAGCGCCCAGCTCCAGAAGCTGGCAAGAACCGTCCGGAAGTAACCCCCAGTGCTTCCGCCATGCGAATGCTCCGAAACGTCCCTCTCAAACGCAAGTTGACCATTGTCACGATGGTGACCAGTGGTGTCGTGCTCCTGTTGGCGTGCGTGGTGATCGCCG
>CBFGPU010000545.1:0-2920 GCA_965650715.1 uncultured Haloferula sp.
CTCAACCACCGGCTACTGTGCTGTGATCCCTTCGGGATCGGGAGGAGATGCCGACTGGAGTCGGCGCACCCATGAGCGGACTGCTCCAAGGGTGCTTCTGCGGGCCGGAGGCTCCGCGCTCCCGGAGAGATCTCTTCGAGATCAGGAGACGAGCGGCGCTCTAGGCTTTGGTGCTCCCGGCGATCCTCATGGCGAGGACCTTGTCCACGCGGATGCCGTCCATATCAACGATCTCGAAGCGCCAGTTGCTTTCGTCGATGGTGTCGCCTTCGGTCGGAACACGGGCGAGGCGCTGGGAGAACCAGCCGGCGATGGTCTGGTATTCGTCGCCGGCCCCTTCAGGAACCGTGAAACCCTTCAGGAAGTTCTCGAGCTTCTCGATCTCGAAGAGCCCGTCGATCAACCACGAGCCGTCCTTGCGCTGCTTGATGGGCATGCTGAGGCGTTCCTCCTTCGAGGGCACGTCGCCGACGATGGCCTCCATCAGGTCGATGAGGGTGACCATGCCGGTCACGCCGCCGAATTCGTCGACGACAAAGGCGGCGTGATGGCCGGTGCGGCGGAAGTCTTCCAGCAGGAGGCTCGCCTTCTGGACTTCCGGCACCAGCAGCGGGGGCTGCATGAGATTGGCGAAACGGACTTCGATGCCGGCGGCGAGCTGCGCGTAGCAGTCCTTCACCGAAACCACGCCCACGAGATTGTCGCGCTGGACGTGATAGACGGGGAAGAAACCCTGGGTGCTCTTCACGATCCGCGGCCAGACCTCGGCGTGGCTTTCATCGCGCTCGATCCACACCATCTTCGGGCGCGGGATCATGATGTCGTAGACATCGAGCGACTCGAATTCGAGCACGCCTTCCATCATGCGTGACTCGGTGCGTTCGACGCCGCCGGCGACCATGCCTTCGCGGATGAGGACGGTGAGTTCCTCGCGCGAGAGCTTGGATTCCTCCGTGTCTTTCACGCCGAAGAGCCGCAGCAGGCTGGCGGTGGACCAGGCGAGCAGGGATACCAGCGGGCTGGTCCACGAGGAGATCTTCGCCATCATGCCCGAGGTGGTGGAGGCGATGGCTTCCGGGTATTTCATCGCGAGGCGCTTGGGCACCAATTCGCCGACGACCAGCGAGAGGTAGGTGATCGAGCCGAGGACGATGAACCACGCGATCCCGCCCGACCAGGCCCCGATGACCGGCAGCGGGTCGAGCACGGCGGCGAGACGGTCGGAGAGGCGGGCACCACCGAAGGCACCGGCGCATATCCCTACCAGCGTGATGCCGATCTGGACGGTCGAGAGGAAGCGGTCCGGCGAGTCCGCGAGTTCGAGGGCTTTGACCGCACCCTTGCTCCCGGCCTCGGCGCGGGCCTGAAGCACGCCACGCTTGGAGGAAACGAGGGCGATCTCGGTCATCGCGAAGAGCCCGTTGCACAATAGCAGGAGGAAGATCAGCGCGACCTCGAATAAAACGTTCATGTGCCCCGGATCTTAATCATGATCCGCGTCGGTTTTCAGCCCCCTTTCTCGCGAATCGCGCGTCATTCCCCTTTTTCCGGGGTCTCGGGGAGCGGGTGCAGCTTGCGGTGGACCACCGAGGCGATCACCGAGAGGGCCAGCACTCCACCGATCACGGCGAGCGAGTGGTCCGTATCGATCTTCCATTGGGTATGGGCCAGCGACATCTTCACGCCCACGAAGATGAGGATCACGCCCAGGCCGTACTTGAGGAAATGGAAGTAGGGCAGGATGCCCGCGATGGCGAAATAGAGCGAGCGCAGGCCCAGGATGGCGAACACGTTGGACGTGTAGACGATGAAGGTGTCGGTCGTGATCGCGAAGATCGCGGGGATCGAGTCCACCGCGAAGATCACGTCGGTCACCTCCACACAAAGCAGCACCGCCAACAAGGGCGTGGCGAAGAGCCTGCCATCTTCCCTCACGAGGAACTTCTGGCCCCGGTAGTCCGGGGTGATCGGCATGAACCTGCGCAGCAGGCGGACGGCGATGCTTTTACCCGGGTCCACCGAGTCCTCGTCGTGGAAGAACATCTTGATCCCGGTGAAGACCAGCAGAGCGGCGAAAACATAGATGATCCATGAAAAATTGGTGATCAAGGCGGCACCGCCGGCGATCATCACGGCGCGCAAGGCCAAAGCGCCGAAGATGCCCCAGAAGAGCACCTTGTGCTGGTACTCCCGCGGCACTTTGAAGAAAGAGAAAATCACCGCGAAGACGAAGACATTGTCCACGGAGAGCGACTTCTCGAGCAGGTAGCCCGCGAGGAATTCCTTGCCCGCCTCCGGCCCGATCCGCCAGCCGACCCACACATTGAAGACCATCGCCAAGGCGATCCACACCGTGGTCCAGCCCAGCGCCTCGCGAAGCCTCACCACGTGCGCCTTGCGGTTGAAAACCCCCAGGTCGAGGGCGAGCATCAGCATGACGAATCCATTGAACGCGATCCACCAGGAGACCGGGACCGAAGCGGTTGTATCAGCAAGCATGAAGTTCCAGAAGAAAGAGGCAGGTCGGAAAGGAGGCAATTGGAAAGAGGGATGGAATTTTCCATTCGGCCCGGGGAACGTGGAATCGACAACTGGTGCGAAATGCAGCACGCTGGCACCATGATCGCGGAGGACCTCGCAAGCGCTTGCTGATGAAGGGGAAGCTGGTCATCCGCCCCTACCGCGAGGAGGACCCAATTCCCCCGCTGACGGCGATGTTGCATGCGGCGTATGCGCCGCTGGCGGCGATAGGGCTGCGCTACACGGCGACCCACCAGAGTGATGAAGTGACGCTGAAGCGGTTGCTACGGGGATTTCCTTTCGTGGTGGAACTGGATGGCGAGGTGGTGGCCACGGTGACCTTGTATGCGAGCGACCCGGATTCGAGTTGTGGATGGTATCGCCGGCCCGGGGTGTTTTC
>CBFGPU010000546.1:0-2917 GCA_965650715.1 uncultured Haloferula sp.
CGAACTGCAAGTAGGCGATGCGCTTGCGCGAGGAGTTTTCCACGCGCAGGAGGGAGCTGTTGAAGTTGTTGCCGTTCTCCGTGTAGGCATCGTGAATGGCGGGGAAAGCAAGCGGAGTGCCTCCGGGTGACACAGCATCGACGGTGATGGTCGCTTCATCGCTGCCGCTCAACTCGCCGTCCGACGCCGCCAGGCGGAGGACGTAGGTGCCGGCTTCGGTGAAGGTTGCAGTGGTGGCAGGCGAGCTCGGGTCGGCGAACACCACCGGGGCGGGACCGCTGGTCCGGCTCCAAGTGGTCGTGAGAGTGGAGCCCGCAGGCAGACCATCATCGCTGGCGCTGCCATTCAAAGCGATCTGCACGGAGCTTCCGGTGAGCGCGGCGGTTTGATCCGGACCGGAGCTTGCTGTCGGAGCTCCGTTCGCGATAACGTCCTCAATGACCGTCACCGTGACGTCATCGGAGGAACTCAGTTGGCCATCGCTTCCCGTAAGGCGCAAGACATAGGTGCCCGCGGCATTGAAGGTGGCGTTGGTGGCAGCGGCATTTGCCGGAGAGAAGCTCACCGCAGCGGGACCGCTCACCGAGGTCCAGGCCAGCGACAGGCTGGAGCCGGTCGGCAAACCGTCATCCGAAGCGGACCCGGTGATCGCGATGGTCACCGGAGCGTTCTGGTAGGAGCCGGATTTATCGGGCCCTGCCGAGATCGCGGGTGCCTCGTTTGGTGTGCCTCCTCCGCTGGTCGTGATGCTCAGGACAGGCCGCGCGGAGACCAGTGAGTTCTCCGAGGAGGCGAAAGTCACGTCGCGAGCGGTATCGGTATCCAGAATAAAGCTGTAGATTCCGGGGGCGCTAACGAAGGCGGAAACATCGAAGTTGAGCACCGTACCTGCCGGGATGTAGCCGAGGAATCCCGCAAGCTCGGTTCCTTTCGCCGGCGCATTCGTGCCGGTGATCGTCGCCTCGTTCCAATTGTTCGACGCGGCCGCGAAGAGCCGGAGCAGCATCTGGCCGGACGGTACGTCGCCGCGCTGGGTCAGGGTAAGGGTCGCGGACGAGATCGCGCCCGACGCTGCACTGAGGTCGAACTGCAGGTAGGAGATCCGCTTGCGGCCCGATGAGTTTTCCACCCGGAGATCGCCGTTGTTCACGTTGCTCCCGTTCTGCGTGAAGGCATCCTGCAGTGCTCCGAAGGCCGTGCCGCCGCCTCCGCCTCCGCCGGTGCTGATGGTTACCGTCATTTCATCGGAGGCGCTGAGGTTGCCATCCGTTGCGGTCAATCGCAGGACATAGGTGCCCGCGGTGGTAAAGCCGACCGTGGTGACCGCCGACGAGGCGTTCGCGAAGCTCACCGCCGCGGGGCCGCTGATGCGGCTCCACGTGCGGGAAAGGGTGGAGCCCGCGGGCAAGCCGTCATCCGACGCAGAGCCGTCCAAGGAAACGCTCACGGAGGAGCCCGAAAGCATGGCGGACTTGTCCGGGCCCGCGCTCACCACGGGAGCTTCGTTGGCCGGCGTGCCGGAGGTCGATTCGACCAAGGCGATCCAGTCCTCCGTCGTGGAGTTGGGGGGAGAACCGAGACTGCGTGTTCCTCCGCCGCTCAGGGTCGGGCCGCTGATGAGAGCGCCGCCGTTCCGGGGATCGAGCCAGCGCACCTGATAGTTGCCGCTTTGGCCGGAGAGATCCAGGGTGTGCGAGCCGCCTGAGCGCAATTGGACGAGGTAGGTGTCGCCGGGCTTCGCCAGGCAGCGGTTGCCGTTGCTGCCGCTGCTGCTCACGAGCGAGTTCGCATTCGCCATGTCCTGGAAAGGAATGTCGTTGCCCTCGAAGAAGGACACGGCGTGCCGGCAGTAGGGCCAGAAGGCATCGCGGCTCCTGAAATCGTTGCAGGTGAGATCCGAGTGCTCCAAGGCATAGCCGAAATAGAACTCTATGCCGGCACCACCGGCCATGATGGTCGCCCATAGTGCATCCCTGCGGGCATTGGTATGGCTGCTGCCGGGATTGCTGTCGGGGCGGAGGCTGTATTGGGCGTCGCCCGGTTCATCGGCGGCGACCACCCACGGCTTGCCGGCGATGTCCGAACGATCGACGTAGTTCTTGATGTCGCCGAAGGTGTCGGTGAAGTCCGACGCGTTCATCTGCCGGGAGAAACCGGTCAGCTTCGAGGCGCTTCCCATCAGCTCGTAATGGCTGTCACCGTTGTGAATCACGAGGTGGTGATGGTAGGGATCGGTATCGTGGAAGTACTCGGCCCATGCGACTTTCTGCGAGGTCGTCGCGTCGTTGATTTCCTCCCCGAGGTTCCAGTTCAGGGCGAGGTTATGACCGAAGCGGGCGATCAGCTCGCGATAGTAAAGTTTCCGTTGGGTGCCCAGATTGCCGCTGTCCAGGAGCAATTCGTTCTCGGTCTCCTGGGTCTTGAAATGGAGATACATCCCCTTGCGCGTGCCGTGTTCGAAAAGGATTTCCCATTGGTCCAGTTTCGAGACGTCCATGCGCAGCCGCTCGGCATAGGTCGTGTAGGGATAGACGTTCTTGTCGTCCCCGTTGATGTTCATGGTGAGGAAGGAGAAGGAGTTCAGGCCTTCTTCGGCGAGGTAGTTGATCGCGCCGATCAGACCTTTGCCTTTGCCGCTCTGCCAGACGGGATCGCCGCTGTTCCAGTCCTGGACGTGGGGTTGCCAATCCTTGACCAAATCGTCCTCGCGGCCGTCGCTCTTGAATTCGCCGTCGATGTCGGCATAGGCCAGCAGGTTCTCCGGGGCGTCCACGCCCGCCTTCATGAAGTACTCGCCGGTCTCCGCGAATTGCAGGTGATGCTTGCCGACATAGCGGAGCCTGCCCTTGCCACGGAAGTCCCGGCCCGTCTTGTCGGTCGCACCGATCGTGAAACTGCCGCTGTCGCCATCGAAGAA
>CBFGPU010000547.1:0-2914 GCA_965650715.1 uncultured Haloferula sp.
TTGGTGGAGCGCGATGCCGTGAAGACGACGCTGCTCAATACGGTCTCGCGCAAGGTCAACCAGGCAACGGTGGGTGATGCGGATGCGCAAAGGTACTTCTGGTATGAGATCAAACCCGCGTTTCCCGACTTCGATCAACGCCAGGTGGTTTTGGGGAACATTTCGTTCTTCCTTGAGGAAGCGGTGCGGATGGGGAGCCTTTGAGAAAATGCATCTCCGGGTGGGAGACCGTGCGGCATGTCGTTTCAGGCTCCTTCCACTTCATCAAACGGATTCAGCACCCGAACCCCGTGCGGTTCGAAGTCGCTCGTGTTCCGGGTCACCAGCGTCAGGTCGTGAACAAGCGCGGTCGCCGCGATCAAGCCGTCGGCGGTAGAGAGAGGCTGCCGGATTCCCAATTCACCCCACCTTTCGGCGGTTGCAAGATCGACCGCCAGGATCTTGTCGCCATAGAACGGCAGGAGGCTGCGATACCAATGTTCAAGCGCTTTGGCCTGTGCCGTGTCAGATAGCATCTTGCGTTCAATCCCGGCCCGAACTTCCCCGAGCGTGATCACGCTGAGCCGGAGGCTGGCGGGCGGCACGGAACACAACCATGCCACCACCCGAGGATAGAGCCGCGGCTTCCTCAGGGCCGACAGGACGTTGGTGTCCAGAAGATGGCCGCTCATGGCTCGAATTCCCGCGGCATACTCTTGTCCCGTGGAAAGGGATCATCCTCGTCCCCAGCTGCCAGCGGGATGGAGAGAAGGGCATCGCGGAAGGCTCCGGATGATTCCGTAAGCGCCTCGCGGAGGATGCGGCGATGCGCTTCCTCGGAAGTTATCCCCTCGCGCCGCGCCAACTCCTTCAGGCGCGCGATCAATTCCGGTTCGAGTTTCCTGACCAAAAGCTGGGCCACAGCCTAGCTATGCTATCAACGATAGCATTTGTCAAGAGGACGAGCCCGCCGCTTCGTCTTTCCTCCGGAACGGCGCGAAGATGTCCATCGGCACGGGGAGGAAGGTGGTGGTGTTGTGCTCGCTGGAGATCTCGCGCATGGTTTGCAGGAAGCGCAATTGCAGCGCGATCGGTTGCATGGCGATGATGGCCGCGGCCTGCGCGAGTTTTTCGGCGGCTTGGAATTCACCCTCGGCGTTGATGACCTTGGCGCGCCGCTCGCGTTCGCTTTCCGCCTGCTTCGCCATCGCGCGCTTCATGCCGTCGGGCAGTACCACGTCCTTCACTTCCACGGCGGTGACCTTGACGCCCCACGGGCCGGTCTGGCGGTCGATGATTGCCTGGAGCGCGGTGTTGATCTTCTCACGGTTCGCCAGGAGTTCGTCGAGTTCCTCCTGACCCAGCACGCTGCGCAGGGTGGTTTGTGCGATCAGCGAGGTCGCCTTGAGGTAGTTCTCCACCTTCACCACGGCGGCTTCCGGATCGACCACGCGGAAATAGACCACGGCGGTCACCGTGGTCGGCACGTTGTCGCGGGTCATGAGTTCCTGGTCGGGCACGTCGATGGTCACGACGCGCAGGTCCATGCGGACCATGCGGTCCACGAAGGGGATCAGCAGCACGAGTCCGGGGCCCTTCGCCCGCAGCAGCTTGCCGAGGCGGAAGACCACGCCGCGCTCGTACTCCCGCAGGATGCGGACGGCGGCGGGCAGCACGAGAAAGGCGAGCAGCGCCACGGGCATCAGCCACGCGACGCTGGAGAAGAGAATTTCGAGCGCGTTCATGTCATGGTCTCCTTGAGCCGGGGTTTCACCTGCAGGTTAAGTCCGTCGCGTCCGGTGATCTCCACGTCCTCTCCCGCCGCCACCGGGGCCTCGCTGGTCGCACTCCAGTATTCGCCTTCCACGAACACCATGCCTCCCGCGGCATCGACCGCCGTGATGGCCGCGGCCGTCTGGCCCATCATGGTCTGCGCCCCCGCCCGCACCGGCAGGAACTGCGCCTTGAGACCCGCGCCGACCACGAACATGAAGAAGGCCGCGGTACACAGCGCGGAGGGCAGGAGGATCGTCCACGACAGGCGCAGGCCTTCCGTCTGATCGAAGAGCATGAAGCCGCCGAGGAGGAACGCGACGATTCCGCCGCCGGTCAGGACCCCGTGGGTCGGCGCGAATACGTCCACCACGAAGAGCGAGATCGCCAGCACGATCAGCGCGAGCCCCGCGGCATTCACCGGCAAGGCCGCGCCCAGATACAAAGCCAGAATGAAGGCAACGACCCCGACCACGCCGGGCAGGATCGCGCCCGGGTTGCTCAGCTCGCCGATGATCCCGTAAATCGCGATCAGCATCAGGAAGAACATCACCTCCGGGCGCCAGATCGCCTGGAAAAAGCGCTCGCGGGCGTTCATCGGGATCGGGGCGATTTCCGCGGCGGCGGTGGCCAGGCGTTTCCCCTGCGCCTCGCGGCCGTCGAGCTTCGCCATCAGGTCGGGGAGGTCTTCCGCCAGGATCTCGACCACCTTCTTTTCGAGCGCTTGGTCCGCGGTGATGCTGGCGCTCTTGCGCACCGCCTCCCCCGCCCACTCCACGTTCCGCTGGCGGCGTTGGGCGATCGCCTCGATGTAGCTGGCGGCGTAGTTCGTCATCTTCTCCTTCATCACGTCGCCCGGTTCCGCATCGCCCCCGCCGCCGCCCGCGGAAACGGGATGGGCGGCACCGATGCTGGTGCTGGAAGCCATCGCCGCCACGTCCGAGGCGAGGGTGATGAAGCAGCCCGCGCTGGTCGCCGTCGCGCCGGCGGGACCGACATAGACGATCACCGGCTTGGGCGAGGCATAGAAGGATTGGACGATCTGCTTGGTCGATTCGAGCAAGCCGCCCGGTGTATCGAGCCGCACGATCAGGCATTCATGGCCTTGCTCGCCGGTCTCCTTGATCGCTCGCAAGGTGTCCTTCATCCCGGTCCCCGGTCG
>CBFGPU010000548.1:0-2913 GCA_965650715.1 uncultured Haloferula sp.
GTAGTGGTAGCCGCTGGCTTGCTTGCGGTGCTCGCGTATACGCAGCGCTGGTTCACGCCCACGCTTGCGCTTTACTTCTACGCAGACACCGCATCGGGCCTGAGCCGCGGCATGGCGGTCAAGCTGGCCGGAGGAATGCCGGAGAGCACGCGCTTCAAGCTAGACGGTCCGGTGGAGTTCGAAGTGCCGCTGGCGCTCGGCTTGCCGGAGCGGGGTTCGCTTCTGGTTGAAGGAGATGCAGGCGCTGCCGCCGCCGCGATCAATGAAATCGTGTTGCGTGTTCTTTCATCTCATCCCGCAGGACGGGCGAATTTCACGCTGATCGATCCCGTGGGTCTGGGGAAGGACTTCGCGGGGCTCATGCACCTGGGCGACTACGAGGAAAGCTTGATCCAAGGCCGCATCTGGACCCAGACGACCCAGATCGAAGAGCGCTTGTCGGAGATCAACGAGCATATCGAGAAGGTGATCCAGATGTACCTCCGCAACGAGTACGCCACGCTCGACGAGTACAACCGCCATGCGGGTACGGTTGCGGAAAAGCATCGGTTCGTCGTTATCGCCGGTTTCCCCGCGGCCTTCAGCGAGACCGCATCGAAGCGGCTGCTGAGCATCGCCACCAGCGGAGCGCGCTGTGGCGTGTATCTGCTCGTGCATCGTGATCCGCGCCAGGGGACGATCGATCCGGCACTTGAGGACGCGCTGGAGCGAGCCTGCCTGAGGCTTGCGCCAAGCGGGGAAGCAATGCAGGTGGCCGGACTTCCGGCGGGAGCGGATCTCGTGCGTCTGAGCATGCCGCCGCAGGGGGAACTGGAGACCACGCTGGTCCATCGTCTGGGCAAGGCCAGTGTCGATTCCAACCGGGTGGAGGTTCCCTTCCAGGTCATCGCGCCGCAGCAGGACGAATGGTGGACCAGCACCACGGGCGACGAATTGCGGGTGCCGATCGGTCGCAGCGGCGCGAAGAAATTCCAGTGGCTCTCGCTCGGCAAGGGCACGCGCCAGCACGCGCTCATCGCGGGCAAGACAGGGTCCGGCAAATCGACCCTGTTCCACGTGATGATCACCAACCTCGCGCTGCATTGCAGCCCGGACGAGGTGGAGTTCTACCTCGTGGACTTCAAGAAGGGCGTGGAGTTCAAGTGCTACGGGGCGAAGCGACTGCCGCATGCACGTGTGGTGGCGATCGAGAGCGACCGCGAGTTCGGGCTCAGCGTGCTGCACCGCGTGGATGACGAACTGCGCCGCCGCGGCGAGCTTTTCCGCAAGCACGGTTCACAGGATCTCGCGGGCTACCGCAAGGCTTCCGGCGAGACCATGCCGCGGACGCTGCTGATGATCGACGAGTTCCAGGAGTTCTTCACCGAGGACGATCCCGTCGCGCAGTCCGCCTCGCTTCTGTTAGATCGCATCGTCCGCCAAGGCCGGGCCTTCGGCATCCACGTGATCCTCGGTTCGCAGACGCTCGGCGGTGCCTACACCCTGGCCCGCGCCACGCTGGGGCAGATGGTCATCCGCATCGCGCTGCAGTGCAACGAGGCCGATGCGTATCTGATCATGGATGACGACAATCCCGCGCCGCGACTGCTGACAAGGCCGGGGGAAGGGATCTATAACGATAACGCCGGTGCCCTCGCCGCGAACAGTCCTTTCCAAACGGTCTGGCTCTCCGAAGAAGAGCGCAACCGTCTGCTCGACCAAGTCACACGCCTGGCGGCGGAACGCGGACGCAAGCCCGCCCCGCTCGTCGTCTTCGAAGGCAATGCTCCAGCCGACCTCCGAGGCAACCAGGAGTTCGCCGGGCTTCTCCTTGGCAAACCCGAACATGCTCCTGTGGAAGCCCGGGCTTGGCTCGGGGAGCCGAACTCGATCAAGGGACCGACCGAAGCCGTCTTCGCGCGCCGCAGCGGCAGTCATCTGCTGATGGTCGGGCAGTCCGAGGAACGGGTGTCGTTGGCCCTCTCGCTTGCGATGGCCTCGCTCGCCGCCGGCTACCCCACGGATGGCGCCCGCTTCATCGTGCTGGATTCAGCCGCCGCTTCGCAATCCTTGGCCGGGCGGATCCGGAGCATCATTCCCCACGAGGTCACGATTGCCGGTCCGGGAGCCGTGGCAGGAGTGTTCTCCGAACTCGCGGCGGAGCTCGAGAAGCGCAACTCCGGCGACAGCAGCGGTCCGGAGATCTTCGTGATCATCCACGGTCTCCAGCGTTTCAAGAAGCTGCGGCAGGAGGACGATTTCCTCTTTTCCATGGACGAGGGGGCTGCCGGTCCGAATCCCGCGAAGGTGCTGGCCGATCTCTCGAGCGAGGGCGGCCCGGCGGGAATCCATCTCCTTGCGGGTGTCGATACCTGGAATAACGTCGGCCGCTGGTTGCCGCGGAAGGTCATGGCGGAGTTCGAGATGCGCGTGCTCTTCCAGATGAGCGCGAACGATTCGGCAAACCTGATCGATTCTCCGGCGGCGGGCAGCCTAGGCCTCCATCGGGCGCTGCTTTATAACGAGGCGCTCGGAACGATCGAGACGTTCCGGCCCTACGCCGAGCCCGATGCCGTGTGGTGGGAGGAGTTTGCTGCCGGCATGCGCGAGCCCACGGCAGTCACCCGCTAGCAACTCGCCCGCCTATTTGCCGGAGGGGGAAACATCCGGCTTCGCAAGCAACTCGCGGAACGCGATGTTCACCCGGTAGAATCGCGCCGGATGATCGGCTTGAATATCCACCACCGACTTCTTCTCCGGATCTCCGGACACCACGGCCGGTAGCGATACCGGCTGCCAGGTGACCAGGTCGTCGCTCGCTTCCACCTGATAGGTGCGGCTCGCGAAACACGGCCCCATGGTCAGCTTCATGCGGCGTTGGGCGGCGTCATACTCCGGCTCAAGTGTGAAACGAGACATGGAGTCCAAGGGATC
>CBFGPU010000549.1:0-2910 GCA_965650715.1 uncultured Haloferula sp.
TCGGTTCACCGCGCGCACCTTCGACATCATCCCGGAATGGACGTAGGAGGCCAGCGCATAGCTCTGTTGCGAGTGATAGAAGGTCTCAAGCCCGGACACCCCTTGCTTCCAAGTGTAGTTCGTGTGGACGCTCACGAAGATCGCATCCGAATACCGGCTCGCGATCCGCACCCGTTCCGGCAGGGAGATGAAGTAATCGCTGCGGCGGGTCATCACCGTGCGGAAACCACGCTTTTTCACCTCGTTCTCGAGGCGGGTGGCGATGTCCAGGGCGAGGTGCTTCTCATACACGAGGCCCCACTGGCCTCCCTTGTCGTGGCCCCCGTGCCCGGGGTCGATCACCACGGTGCGGAACTGCCGTGCTTGCACCGGCGCTGCCGCGAAGACGACCGCCAGCAGCGGTGCAATCAATCGACGAAATCCTCTCATTTCAGAAATGGTTAAGTAATAAGAAAAGTTTACATTTTTTAAGTATATGCGGCTTGCCTGTAAAGGGCAAATGTCCCGCAACCTCCGCAAAATCCGTATATTACTGGAACAGGAAGGACGGACGGTCCGATGCCTTCTTCACCTTCGCCCGCGCTTCCGCCTCCGCCTTGGGGTCGTAGGGGATGCTGTTGCCCACCTGCACGATGCCGTCGGCGGAGGTCATCAGCACCGGATCGCCCGCGCCGTTCTTGTGAAGCTCCGCTCCCAGCAGCGATCCATCCGGGGACACCCGGGCGTGCGCCCAGATCGTCGGGGCCTTGAGATACAGCACGTGCATCACCTGACGGTTGTCGAGCGTCACCGAGGGCTTCCGGAAGTTGAGATACTCGCCCAGCGAGTGGGTCTGCAGCGGGGTGCCGGTGCGCGCGTCCACCACCTGCGCGTAGAGCATGCTCTTCCGGCCGCTGTTGTAGTCCAGCACGCGGTATTCCCGGGTTTGTCCCGACTTCCCCGGCAGGCCCACCTTCTGCGACCAGTAGGGACGGGCGGTATCGACGTTGAAAAGAACACGGTTCGACACGAACCCGTCGCGGCTCTGTCCCGGCAGCCGGACCATCGCATACACCGAGTAGTTCCCCATCTCTTTGAGTGGATAGATCCGGCTCAGGTCGAAGCTGCGCGACATCGTCTGTCCCAGCGGCACTTTCATCCCGCCGAAGGCCGGTTTGGCCAGCGGGGGCATCGGCGTCCCGCGGTTCGAGGTGACGTTGAAATCGATCCACCCGTACTCCTTGGTCCCTTGGAACAGGATGTCCTGGCCGGAGTGGTTGGTGACGCTCACGGTCACGGGGACCGGCTCGCCGGCCACGAAATTCCGGCTCTCCATCTGGATCCGGACCTCCACCTGCGCCGCTGCGATGCCGGCAAGTGCGAGCGGTAGAAGGAGGCGTAGCAGGGAGCGGAGTCCGGTCATGGGGCGCAGGCCTAGCGCAGCGACCGGCCCGCGTCAACCCAACGGAACCGGCCTTTCCTCTAACCGTTGGTAAACGGCTTGAAGCGCCTCAGACGTAATTCAGCGCTTTTGCGGTCGCCGCGATCTGCGGCTCCCGGTCGAGCAACTCCTGGATCGGGTCCCAACGGCCGGCCACGAGCGCGTCGCGGGCGGACTCCGGGATGCTCAGGGCGAAGTCGTGACCCGCGCTGGAGCGTACCCGCTTGCCCACCAGATCGATCGTGATCTGCACGCCTGGATCGACCTCCACGGCCTGCCGGAGGGTGTCGATGTCCTCCGCCGCGAGCGTCACGCAGGGCATTGCCAGCGTCGTCGAGTTGCCGAAGAAGATTTCCGCGAAGGACTGCGCGATCACGGCCTTGAAACCATACTTGCTCAAGGACTGCGGCGCGTGCTCGCGCGAGGAACCGCAGCCGAAGTTCACCCCGGCGATCAGGATCGTCGCGCCGTCGAAGCGTGAATCGTTCAGCGGATGGTCGGTCTTCTCGCCGGTGTCCGGGTCGAAGCGCACATCGTAGAAGGCGAACTCGCCGAGACCGTCGAAGGTCACGCACTTCATGAAGCGCGCGGGAATGATGCGGTCGGTATCGATGTCCGCACCCGGGACGAATACGGCGCGGCCGGTGACGGTGGTGACTTTCTCGAGGGCCATGGTGATGGATAAACTGATTCGACTGTTGCTTACTCGTCTTCGCCGGCTTCTTCCGGCTCCTCTTCCGCCGGGGCCTGGTGTTTTTCGACGATTTCGCCGACCTTCTGCTGGAAGGCGGGCATCTCCTTCTCGACCGCCGGCATCGCCACTTTCATGGCGTCCGCCATGATCGAGGGCATCGCGGCCAGCGTCTTCTTGCCGAGCGGGGTGCGATAGAACTCCGTGAGCTCGACGATCTCGTCCGCCGTGAAGTGCTTGTCGTAGAGGTCGACGAACTTCTTCCGGACTTCCGGGGAACTGAAGATCCGGACATACATCTTGCGCGCTTCCTTGCGGATGTCGCCGATTGCGGCCGCCGGCACCCCGTTCGCCTTCATCTGGTCGATGAAACCGTCGAAGGTCGACATCGCCGTTTCGATGCTGGAGTTCTCGTAGTCCATCAGGTCCAGCAGCTCGTCGGTCGGCGTTTTCGGAGCCGGTTCGGCGGCGTGGAGCACGCCGCAGGCGAGCACGATGACAAGGGACAGAAGCTTTTTCATGTCGGCGATGGATGGATTGAAGCTAGGCAACCGCGGCCTGGGGCTCCAGTTCGAGCCCGAAGGCCATCGGTGCGCAGAAAGCGACCATGGAATTCCTGCTCATCAATCACCCGCTGGATTGCCCGATCTGCGACCAGGGCGGTGAGTGCGAGCTGCAGGACCTCGCGATGGGTTTCGGCCGCGACGCGGCGCGTTTCAACGAACGCAAGCGCGTGGTCAAGGATAAGGACCTGGGCCCGCTGGTTTCCACGGACATGACGCGTTGCATCCACTGCACG
>CBFGPU010000550.1:0-2908 GCA_965650715.1 uncultured Haloferula sp.
CTTGTCGTCGCACTCCTATCCGGAGCCTTGCATGGCACTGAGACCGATTGGGATTATCGTTTGGCCCGGCAGTTCACCGCTCGGCTGGATGAGGCGGAGAAGGCGCTCGCTGCGATCCGGGCCGAGCTGCCGGGGCTCCCAGCCGTGCCCGTGGCGGACCAAGGCGGCACCGGCGGGTTTGCCGGCTTGCACCCGAAGGCCGAGCCTTCGCAGGAGGGGGAATATTCGGTTTCGCTCCACTTCCGCTCTTCCGCTCCGGTGGATCTCGTGGCGCTGGTTCCGGCGCGACGATATGGAGTGGGGGGCTTGGAGCCGCAGTTCGGCTTGCCCGATTCGTTCTCCGTCGAGCTGCTGGATGCGGAAGGCAAGCCGATCTCCCGGATCGGGGATGAGGATGACCTCTGGGTTGATCCGGTGCGGGCTGGTCACCCGTTCATTTTCACCGTCTCGCCGCCGGTCGAAGCCTCGGGGCTGCGGATCTCGGCGCGGCGCTTGAAGCTGGATCCCGATATCTCCGACAGTTTCGTCCATGCGTGGGCGGAGGCATTTGTCTTTGCAGGGGAAAGAAATCTCGCCCGGGATGCGAAGGTCGAGCTTGCGGGTGGTTATTCCCCGCCCGCTCCGTGGCAGTGGAGCAATGAGTTTCTAGTGGACGGACTCACCACCCTCGGACTGCCGGAACTGCCGGCCGGTCCGCACCAGAATGTCGGCTGGATGTCCGAAGCGAAGGCGAGCGCCAGCGATCCGGTGTGGCTCGAAGTGGATCTCGGCGGAGTCCGCGAGTTTGACGCGATCCGCTTTTTCCCCGCCAAGCGTCCGATGTCGGACCTGCCGAGCGGATTCGGCTTCCCCCGGCGTTTCACGGTGTCCGCAAGCGTTGGTCCGCCGGGCAATGCGGTGCCGCCGGGTGAGGCGGCGGCGAATCCGGCGAAGATCCCCGTGGAGATCGGGAATCCAGGGCACAATCCGGTGCTCATCACGTTCGAGCGGCAGCGCGGCCAGCGGGTGAAGGTTGAAATGACGCAGCTCTGGAAGGCTTTTGAAAATTACCCCGCCTTCGCCGCCCTCAGCGAGGTGGAGGTGCTGGATGGTGAGAAGAACGTGGCGCTGGGCGCGGCGGTACGGTCGGCGGGCGGGATGGGCACCGTGTTCGGCTCGGGATCGCAGTACTGGAGCGCGGCGAGCCTGACCGATGGCTTCGGTCCGGATGGTCGTTTGGTCTCCCACCGCGAATGGCTCCTGGCGTTGGGCCGCCGTCTCGAATTGGAGCAGCGCCAGCATGCGCTCCACCGTGAAATCCAATCGCTCGTGAGCGGCTGGCGGCGGGCCGGCTTGATGACGGTGGCCATTTTGAGCGGGCTCGGTCTGGTGCTGCTGGTGGCGCTGCCGATCCGCTACCGCATGCGGGAGAAGCGCCAGCTTGCCCAGGTGCGCGAGCGCATCGCCGGCGACCTGCACGACGAGGTGGGCAGCAACCTCGGTAGCATCCAGATGTTCGCGGATCTCGCCGAGAGTCATGCCGATCCATCCAAGGAATTGAAGCGCATCCAGCGGATCGCGGCGGAAACGGTGAGTGCCGTGCGCGACATCGTCTGGCTGTTGCGACCGCAGGGTGACCACCGGATCGCGACCGTGGAGCACTTGCGCGAGACCTGCTCGATCATGCTCGAGCCCCACGACTGGAAATTCACCGCGAACGAGGCAGCCTGGCAGTGCGAGATGTCCGACGACGCGAACCGGCACCTCTTCCTCTTCTTCCGCGAGGCTTTGCACAATATCCTGCGCCATGCCGGAGCCTCCCGTGTCGCGATCGATATCGATTGCGATGCCGCGCATTTCCGCCTGAGGGTGAGCGACGATGGCTGCGGGATCACCCCGGAGAAGCTGGCGCGACCTGCCACGCTGCGGGCCCTGCGCAAGCGGGTGGAAGCCTTGGGCGCGGGCTTCAAGGTCGAGAGCGAGCCCGGCAAAGGCACCGCGCTGGAACTTGACATCCCCCTGGGCGGAAAGAAGGTGGGAAGGATCCGCACGTGATGGTTGGAAGCCCGCGGTTGCGATGCCGCCCGAATCCGCCTATGAATGATTCCGTTGACCGGAGACCTCCAAACGAAAGCGGCGACCGACAAGAAAGCGATCCGCCTGATCCTGATCGAGGACCATGCGGACTTCCGCGAGTCGGTCTCGATGGTGCTCACCGAGCGCGGCTATAGCTGTGTCGGTGAATTCTCGACGATGGAGGATGCGATCGAGGCGATCCGCGGCGGGCTTGAGGCGGATCTCGTGCTCTCGGATCTCGGTCTGCCCGGCATGAGCGGGGTGGAGGGGATCAAGAAAGTGCGCGAGCTGCTGCCGCTGGTGCAGGTGCTGGTGCTGACCGCTTTCACCGACAAGGCCAAGGTCTTCGCCGCGCTGGAGGCCGGGGCACATGGCTATCTGGTGAAGGCCGGCAGTGCCACGCGGCTGATTGCGACTCTTGAGGAAGTGCTGGCCGGGGGTACGCCCTTGGATCCGAAGATCGCCGGCATGATCCTGCAGACCTTCCGCCAGCTCAGCCCGATTCCTGCGGCAGAGACCCTTTCCGCCCGCGAGTCCGAGGTGCTCCAGCTTTCTGCCAAGGGCCTGACCCGCCAGGAGGTGGCGGACAAGCTGGGGCTCAGCCAGCATTCCGTCACCGAATATATCAAGCGCTGCTTCGACAAACTCCACGTCCGGAACCTCCCGGCGGCGGTGAGCGAGGCAATCCGGCGCGGATTGCTCGATTTGTCGTGAATTTTTTCGAGTTTACCCTCTAAGGATCAACAAGTTGTTTCTGTGTCCCAAATCTTAGGGACAAGACAAATTCCGCGGATTGTGCGATTCCTTACTCGTCGACGGGCTGGTTACCTGAAGACTGATTTCATGACGAAAT
>CBFGPU010000551.1:0-2904 GCA_965650715.1 uncultured Haloferula sp.
TAGCCGAGGCATTCGGCGAAGGCCCTCGCCGTGCCATAGCCAGCGATCTCGTAATGTTCGATGCGGTTGGTGGCGGCGATGAGAACCGCATCCCTGACGCTGCCGGAGCGGGTGCGCCCGGCATGCCTCCGGGCTTCGCGGATCAAACCGCGGACGGCCTCACAGTCTTCGCCCCCCGGGTTGAGGCCGTGGCGGCAGAAGATATCCTGAAGCCGAGCCCGGTGGGTCCGGGTTTCCCCCATGTGCTTTTGGAAGGACTTCTTCAACTCGGCATCGGTGACGCTGTTAGTCAGGTCCGGCAAAGCTGCGATCAGTTGGGATTCCGCGCTGTAGAGGTCGCGCAACTGGTCGAAGTAAAGCTGTTCGAGGTTCGTGATCATCGCTTTGGAGAGATTCCTGCCGCGTCATCGCGGTGGGGGCTTTTTTTGTGCCGATTTATTCAATGCACCTCCCGTGCCTCCAACATTTCTCTTTGATCATAAACACGTTGAAGAAGACTCACAAATCCTGCTGAGGGCATCGTGCATTCCGCATTTTGGCAGATCGTTGCAACTTGCGCCAATTGGCACGAACGGGATTGGCCCTTGCCGCCGTATCGGCGGACCGGGACAGTTCCCGCTAGCCCATGGAAAACCCTACCACCCGCGAAGTCCTGACCGAAAAGGAACAGCGCACCGTGCTCCGTTCAATCACGCTGCGTCTCGTTCCCCTGCTCTTTGTTTGCTACATCGTCGCCTATATCGACCGGATCAACGTTGGTTTTGCGAAGGATCATCTCGGCGGCGAGAATGGTCCGCTCGGCATCGATCCTGCGGTGTTGGGGACGGTCTTCGGGACGGGAGCCGGGCTCTTTTTCATCGGGTATTTCCTGTTCGAGGTGCCGAGCAACCTGGCGCTGCAGCGGTTCGGAGCCCGGGTTTGGATTGCCCGGATCATGATCCTGTGGGGGATCGTCTCGGCGTGCTTCATGTTCATCCACGGTGTCACCAGCTTCTATGTCCTGCGCTTTCTACTGGGTGCGGCGGAGGCCGGGTTCTTCCCCGGCATCATCCTGTATCTCACCTATTGGTTTCCAGCGAAGGAGCGGGGCAAGACGATGGCGCTCTTCGCACTGGGCGGAGTGGCGGCGGGCGTGGTGGGCTCACCGATCTCCGGTGCCCTGCTGATGATGGACGGGATCGGCGGGATGCCCGGCTGGAAGTGGTTGTTCCTGATCGAAGCGATCCCGGCGGTCCTGCTCGGGTTGATCGTACTGCTTGTCCTGCCGAACGACCCGGCGGACGCGCGCTGGCTGCCGCCCCGCGAGAAGCAATGGCTGCTCGATACGCTGGCGGAGGAAGCAAGGCTCGCCGCCGGGACGCGGCGCAACCGGTTGCGCGATGCCTTCACCTGCCCGCAGGTGTGGCAGCTCGCATTCATCTACTTTTTGGTCAACGTGGCAGGATACGGTTTCGAGTTCTGGCTGCCTTCGATCGTGAAGAAGTTATCCGATCAGAGCGACGCGGTGGTTGGTGCGATCAACATGATCCCCTACATTGCCGCCGGGATCGCGATGGTGCTGGTGGGAAGGAACTCCGACCGGACGGGCGAGCGCACCGCGCATGTCGGCGTGGCGGCATTTTGTTCGGCGATCGGATTCACGGCGGCAGCGGTGCTGGAGAATCCCTTCCTGGCCGTCGCGGCGCTGACGCTGGCGTTCGCCGGGCAGAAGTCCACGCTCGGTCCCTTCTGGGCCCTGGGTGCATCGGCCCTGAGCGGGACCGCCGCGGCCGGCGGCATCGCGCTGATTAATTCGGTAGGGAATCTGGGCGGCTATGTCGGACCGAAAGTGGTGGGCATCATCACCGACAAGACCGGGAGTGCGGTGACCGCAATGTTCGTGCTCGGTGGTGCGATGCTGGTGATGGGGGTTTTCGCCTTCGTGCTTTCATTGACGGGGAGGTTCCGGAAGGACTTGCCGGTACCCTTGCCGACGGAAGAGGGTTGAGGGGCCGGAGCTATGGCATCACCCCGCATGAAGCGTCCCATCGGGACGCTTTGATTACTATTCCTCAGCTTTGTGGATGCGGATGCGGGGACGTTCGGTGACTTCGGCAGGGCCGCTGGCGGGGGGTGGCAAGGGGGCCACGGGCTCATTGATGATCCTTCCCTTGACGGGGTACCGCTTGTTGGCTTCCTCGATGGCCTTGGCTTCGGCCAGGGCGGCTTCGTCGGCCAAGGCTTGCCGCGCAAGGTAAGCCCAGAGCCCCAGCGAGCCGATCAAGATCAGCGCGCCCGCCAGGATCATTCGGAACTTGTTTCCCTTCTTCAGCATCGTCCGGTCCGGGAGGAGGGTTACCCGGATTCCGCCGGGGTCGAGGATTTTTCAGGCGATGCCCCGGCGCTTGGCCAAGGCGACGAGACGCGAAAGGTGGACCTCGGGCGCTGCGGCATCGCCGTGGTTGGGCAGTATGCCGAGCGGATCGAGGGATAGCGCACGTGCGATGCTGGCGGGGATGGAGGCCGCATCGGCGTTGAATATCGCGGGGGGCAGATGGGAGAAGCCGGAATAACTCGCGAAGAGATCCGCACAGAAGAGCAGGCGGTGGCGTTCGCTGTAATAGCCGGTGTGACCGGCGGTGTGGCCGGGCAGGTGCACCGCGCGCAAGCCGTCCCAGACATCGAGCTCCTCGCCATCCTCGATCCACCGGTCGGGAGTGAAGGGACGGAAGCCAAGAAGCGGACGCCCGATGGCCTCGAGGAAGCCGGTAACGCGGGAGGGACCGCGGTAAGCGGGTGCGCCGGCATAGTGGAGGGCATCGGGGCGGGGCGCGGCGATCCAGGCACCGGTCTCCGCGGCGAGGCGGCCGACATTCAGGATATGATCGAGATGGCCATGGGTGAGGATGATCCCGGTGATGGGAA
>CBFGPU010000552.1:0-2895 GCA_965650715.1 uncultured Haloferula sp.
ACCGTTGGCGGAAGCGCCTTCGGCTCGGAGCAGGACCGCAGGAACTTCGTGCTCGCCGTCGAGAAGGCCTGCCGCATCGCGGACATTCTCAAGGCCCATGGTGTCCGGGAGTACGGAGTCATCCGCATCGACTCCGCGGGCGGCGTTCACGACTGGGCGGAAGACCCGGCCGGCAACACAAGGAAGATCGCCGAAACCTGGCGCGAGGCGGGCAAGGTCGCCGAACAGCACGGTGAGCGCCTTGCTGCCGAAGGCGAGATCTGCTGGGGCGGCATGCACTCGTGGAAGGCGATGATCGACACGCTGGAGGCCACCGCCATGCCCGGCGTGGTCGGTTTCCAGGCCGACCTCGCCCATACGTATCTCTACCTCATGGGCTACAATGCCCCTGAGGCCGCCTTGCTCAAGGAGGGCTACACCGACGAGGAATTCTGGCCTGCCTACAAGATCCTCACCGACGCCCTTCGCCCTTGGACCATCGACTTCCACGTCGCCCAGAACGACGGCTCGGTCCATGGCACCGGCTCCCACGACAAGACCGGTCGCCACTGCCGTGCCGACGACCCGAACGGCAAGCTCGACATCGCCAAGTGCTCCGCCATCTGGCTGCAAGGTGCGGCCGAGCGCGGGATGAAGCACATTTGCTGGGATGGCTGCATGTTCCCGAACGAAACGCTCGAGAAGAGCGAGACGTGGAACACCATCCTCGGTGCCATGATCAAGGTGGACGAAGCCCTCTAACAATCCAGGAACCATGTCTCAGAAGAAAGAAATCCGCATCGGTCTCATCGGCTACGGCTTCATGGGCCGCACCCACTCGAACGCCTACTCCCAGCTCTCGCACTTCTTCGATACCACCCACGTGCCGGTCCGGCAGGCGGTCTGCGGTCGGGACGAGGAGAAGGTGAAGGCCTTCGCCGGGAAGTGGGGCTACGCCTCTTACGAAACCGACTGGCGCAAGCTGGTCGCCCGCGAGGACATCGACGCCGTCGACATCTGCACCCCGAACGACTCCCACGCCGAGATCGCCCTCGAGTGCATCAAGCACGGCAAGATGATCCTCTGCGAGAAGCCGCTCGCCCTGAACGGCGCGCAGGGCGAGGAGATGGTCAAGGCGGTTGAAGCCTCCGGCCTGCCGAATCTGGTCTGGTACAACTACCGCTTCCTGCCCGCCGTCACCCTCGCCAAGAACATTGTCGATGCCGGCGAACTCGGCCGCGTCTTCCACTACCGCGCGAACTTCCTCCAGGACTGGACCATCTCCTCGGAGCTTCCGCAGGGCGGCGCCGGTCTCTGGCGCCTCGATGCCGCCGCAGCGGGTTCCGGCGTGACCGGCGACTTGCTGGCGCACTGCATTGATACCGCGCGCTGGATCAACGGTGACATCGTCTCCGTCTCCGCCATGACCGAAACCTTCATCAAGGAGCGCGTCCACACCGCCACCGGCGAGAAGCAGGCGGTCACCATCGACGATGCCTGTGCGTTCCTCGCCCGCTTCGAGAACGGTTCGCTCGCGATCTTCGAGAGCACCCGCTACGCCCGCGGTCACAAGGCACTCTACACCTTTGAGATCAACGGCGAGAAGAAGTCGCTGGCCTGGGATCTACACGATCTCAACTACCTCTCGTACTTCGATCACGGCGTTCCCGGGGATCGCCGCGGCTGGACCCATATCCACACCACGGATGGCGATCATCCCTACTCCGGGAACTGGTGGGTGCCGGGCCTCTGTCTCGGCTACGAGCATTCCTTCACCCACGAACTGGCGGAGTTCTTCAAGTCTCTCGACGACCCGAAGGCGGAGAAGCGCTACCCCGACTTCCGTCACGCGCTGGGCACCCAGTACGTCTGCGATGCCGTCCTCGAATCGGCCAAGACCGGCCAGTGGGTCAACGTGAAGAAAGCCTAAGGAGGGACGACATTCCTGTCGTTCATGTCTTTTCCAAAGAGGGCTCCGGCGCGAAGGCACCGGTGCCCTTTTTGTTAGGGCGGTGTAAAAATGTCATGGCCTTGTCCCGATAGAATGGAGCGCAGCGCCGTAGCGCAGGTGAGGCGAAGCTGATCTCTTCTGCGTGCGCCGACTTTGCTCGGCATCTTCCCCGATCCCGAAGGGATCGCAGCGTAGTAGCCGGTGGTTGAGCGCAGCGACACCACCGGCAGGTCAGCGCGCCGATCATCGATCCCGGAGGGATCGCAGCCTGCTCCCAATCCGCGGGCCGCTTCCCGCATCGGGCCACCTGGTCGCTTCAAGCCCATCGCAACGTTGCGAACGAGCGGATCGTCCAGCAAACACCGCCTCCCCGCGGCTCCATCGGTGAAGATGGTCTCGCGAAATTCTTCCATCACCTCGGGCGCGACGCCCGTGGCAACGAGCGCCCAGCCCTCCGATTCCAGTCGCTCTGCCACTACCATGCCACCTCCAGCACCTGCTTGCCGATCATCCTGCCCGCTTCCTGTTCCCGATGCGCGGCAGCCAGTGTTTCCGGCGACATCACACCGCCGTTGGAGGTCATCGTCGTGCGGATGCGTTCGGCGTCCACCAGCGTCGCCACTTCCTTCAGCAGCTCGTGCTGCTCGATCATGTCCGGCGTCTGGAACATCGACCGCGTGAACATGAATTCCCAGATGAAGGCCACGCACTTGCTCTTCAGGAGACCGATATCCGGAATCTCCGGGGACTCCACGATCGCGGTGATCTTCCCCTGCGGGACGATTGCCTGTGCCATCGCCTTCCAGTGTCCGGTGGTGTCGGCGAAGCACGCGATATAGTCCACCGTCTTGAAGCCGATCTTCTCCAGCTCCGCGGGCCAGTCACCGGAGTGATCGATCACGTGATGGGCTCCCATCTTGTGACACCAGGCCACCGTCTCCGGCCGCGAGGCGGTGGCGATGATG
>CBFGPU010000553.1:0-2885 GCA_965650715.1 uncultured Haloferula sp.
GCACGCTGCGGGTGCAGGACCGCTACAATGTCTCCAACAACGACTCGAAGTGGGCGGCGATCCTGCAAGTGCTCAACGAAGCACGCTACGGCGGCCCGAACACCCTGTATGTGAACTTCGCCAGCGGCGTGGGCAGCATCTTCGGGATCCCGAATATCCCGATGGTGTCGAACAACATCAACCCGCGGATCAGCACCTTCTTCAGCACCAACACGAGCGGGCGGTTCGGGGCGATCCTGATGGACTTCGCGGATGCGGCGAAGTGCTCGGCGATCTACAGCACCAACGCGCCCACGGGGCGGCCCGTCTATCGTCCGGCCTACTTCATGATCGTGAACCGCAACAGCGGCAAGTGTCTCGACCTGATCAGCGGGAACACCGGCAACGGTGCGCAAGTCAACCAGTGGACCTATGATTACAACGGCCCCAACCAGCGCTGGGTGCTGGCACCGACCGAGAACTCCGACCACTTCCGCATCTCCTCCTGGGTGAGCGGCAAATGCGCCTGCATCGAACTGGATTCCACCGCCGCCGGCGCGAAGCTCCACGCCTTCGACTACACCGGCAACAACCCCGGGCAGCAGTTCGACCTGATCGATGCCGGCAACGGCTACTACAAGATCCGGAACGTGAAGAGCGGCCTGGTGCTCGAAATCGTTGGCGCGGGAACGAACAACAACGACCGCGTGCAACAGGCGGGGGATACAAGTTCGATCAACCAGCAGTGGCGGCTCCAGCCCTGGGGCGACTACTTCGCCAGGGCCTCCACCGGCAAATACATCTGTGTCGAGAACATGGGCAGCTCGAACGGCAGCCCGATCATCCAGTACTCCTACGAGAACAATCCCTGGTTCAAGTGGCGCTTCGAGAGCGTGACCAACGGCCACCTCCGCGCCTCAAGCTTGAACGCCCTCACCCGCGTGCTCTGCGTGGTCGGCGGCACCAGCAACAACGGCGAGGATTGCCACCTCTACGACTACAATCCCGCCAATGCCGGCGACCAGAAGCTCCGCATCCTGCCGAAGACGAACGGCCTGTTCAAATTCCACTTCGTCCACGACGGGATGAGCTGGGACATTCCCGGCGGCAACACCGGCAACAACGTCCGCCTCGAACAGTACCCGAACAATGGCAACGCGTGGCAGGACTTCCTGCTGGAGCGCGCGCCCTGATGAATCGAAACGAAGCGGCCCCGACACTGTCGGGGCCGCCAAATCGTCAGGGATTGTCCGAACTCTCGGGCTCCGGAGCCGGGGCTTCCTTCGCCGGTCGCCGCAGCACCACCGATTGGAGGAAGCCGGAACGGGAACCGTCGCTGGAAGTGAAGAAGTCCGCGTCGCTCTTCAGCACGATGAATTGCACCTGCTCTTCCGCGCCGACGGTGATGGTGTTGTTCTCCTGGGTTTTCCACTTGCCCTGCTTGTCGTAGGCAAGTTCGTAAAGCACTTGGCCCCCGGCCGGGTCGGCTACGAAGGAATCCTTGGTCTTCATCTCCATCGCCTGCTTGCCGTTGCAGCGGACCGCGATCTTGAAGGGACTGTAGTTGTGGACCCGCAGCTTCCCGTAGGGCAGCTTGGTCGGATCGTCGTCGATCACGAAGGTCTGGTAAGTCCCTGCCTGGGCGGGGGCGATCAGCACCGTGGCGCGGCGGGAGCCGACCGGCAGCTTTGCCAGCGCCACCACCGTGGGATCGGTGGCGCGGCGTTTGACAAGCTCGGGCGGCAGCGGTGCCGTGTTCTGCGAACCTTCCGTCGCAGCCGCCGCGGCGGAGGGATCCTGATGGATCTCCAGAATCGCCGGACCCGTGTAAGACACCGGCTTGGAGTAGCGGAAGGCCAGGGCCGTGATCGCGTCGCCTTTTCCGCCGGACTTCAGTGAAAGACCGGGGATGTCCGAGCCCCAAGCCACGACATCCAGTTTCATGGAAACGGAATCCTGGGCGCTGGCGGAATGGGCGGCGAAGAGCAGCACGGCAGCTGCGGCAAGGCGGGGAAGCGGGTTAGATTTCATCCGGTGATAGCCATTTGAAGGAAACGGTGACGAAGCGGCGTCCGAACTTGGCATTCACTTCATCGACTTGTGCAGGACGTTCGTCCGGCGCGTCCGCGGCGTCAACATACTCCGGCATCCGTTGCACGACCGCCTCGCACCAGGCGCGGGCGGTGGGCTTACCGGTTTCGGGATCGGTGGCCTCGCCGTAGGCGCGGATCCGGAAGGTGTCCGAACGGACGCTGAGGGCGGGTCCGATGACTTGCAGGACGTCCGCCTGGGTGAGCCAGCCGGGGATGCCCGTCGAGCGGAAGCCCTGCTCGCCCCGGTAGCGGTTGTCGGTGAGCATTTGGCGGTCCGCGAGAATGCCGGCCACGGCACCCGGGTTCAGGTCATGCGAGGTCGGCGGCCAGATGCCGTCCGTGCCGGAGTTCGGGATCGTGGTCGCGTCCCCGCCGACCAGGTCGGCGCGCGGGGCGCTTCCGTCCCGCTGCAGGTTCATCCGGTCTTCCGCCACTTCAAAGGGTGCGGGGAAGATGCACTTCGTGCCATCCGGGCTGACGTTGAGGCCCGCCAGGTCGATCGCGCTCTGGAGGGCACCGCTGCGGCCGACCGCTTGCCCCTGGGTGAGCGTGGCGAGCGAACGGTTCACGAATTGGGAGAGCGAGACGAAGGGCCCGCGCTGCCGGACTTGCTTGACGATCTCGGTGGCCAGCAGGTCGATCTGCTCGTCATCGAGGCGTCGGAAGCCGGAGAAGGAATCCTCGTCGTTTGCCGTCGGCGGGTTGGCGGCTGCGGCCGTCTGTTCGAGGCTGCGGGGGAACATCGCGTCCTTCGAGGAGGCCGTGTCCGCTTGGTGCTGCAAGCTCTTGGAGCTGCCAAGCAGGGCCTTCCAT
>CBFGPU010000554.1:0-2885 GCA_965650715.1 uncultured Haloferula sp.
CTCCTCGACCGTCTCCTTCGGCGTCGGCGCGGCGTCGGCGATCGGGCTTCCGAGCCAGAGAAACAAAGCAGCCAGGAACACGCTGCCCGCGGCGCGCAGGCGGTTTGCCAAGCGGCGGAACGCCAGTTCCACGTCCCAACCCTCGATCCAAGTACGATGGTTCACGTAAATCCCGAATCCCGCACCGGTCGAGAAAACGTCCACCAGCGACATCGAGAGCAGCAGCGCGACGGTGATCGACCAACCCAGCGTCGGCGGCAAGGTGAACCACGATTCATCCGTCCAGGCATCGATCGCCACCCACCATTCCTCCGCCGTCTGGCTGGGCAGGAAGAGCGTCTCCGTCCCGAAAATCGCCGCCGCCAGCCAGAAGGTGAGTGCCAAACGCCAGATCGCGAGCGCCACCACGGTGGCATCGCCCCGGCGCAGCAGCAGCCGCACCCGCTGGGCGTAGTCCTTCCCGCGCAGCCCTTCGAGATCTTCCACCGCCATCGTCAACGGTCGCCACGGCGAGAACCGTGCCCAGACCATGCGGAAGAAGAAGCGCCGGAACGTCGCGCGCGGCCATTCGCGGAAGATCGCCCTCCACCCCGGCAGCTCGCCGAAAAGGTGCCGGCTGACTACGAAAAGCACGAGGCGCGAGCCCACCGGCACCCACCACCAGCACGCCAAAAGAAGGAGCACCGGGCTCTCCCGCAGGAAGGCGAAGCAGAGGATCACCGCCGGCGACGTCCCCAGCCACCAGGCACCGAAGAGCCGCCAGAAATCGCGCCGCGCCAGCGCCAGCCCGAGATCAACCGCTTCCCAATCGCTGCGCGGCCGCAACTCCGCCGTGACATCCTCAAGCCGCACGTCCCCCCCTTCCCATCAGGAGGAAGTACGCCACATGCAAGACCCAACCCGCGATTCCCACGCCGTACTTCACCTGCACGTTGATCGCTTCGGCCGACCAGAAACCTTCCACAACCGCCGCCAAAGCGGTCATCACCCCCGCGCCATAAACCAGCGGCAGCGCCTTCTTCGCCGCCTCCGCCATCGCCCTTCCACGCGGCAAGCGCCCGGGTTTCAGCACGCCCAACCCCAGACGCATCCCCGCCATCCCCGCCACCACCATCCCGAGCAACTCGTACGACGAGTGTCCCGCGACGAAGCTCCAGAAGGACTCGGGATTGCAAGCATACCCGACATAGCCCGCCGCGGCACCGATGTGGATGCCGTTGTAGACGAGGAAAAAGATCGTTCCCAGGCAAGCCACGATCCCGCCGGCGAAGATCTGGAAATCGATCCCCACGTTGTTCCGGATGTAGAAGGCGAACATCATGAAGTTCGACCCGTATTCGCTGCGCAGGTGGCTGATTTGTTCCTCTTGGCCGCCATACATCTGTTCCATGCCTGCCATGCCTTCGGGCCCCAGCGCCGCACGAATCCAATCGATGTCCCATTTCGCGGAGAGCATCATCGCGAAAAAAGGAATCCAGAACAACGCACTGCATAGCCAGAAGAGCCGCCACTCGGCCCGGACCGCTTGGGGAAACCCCGCCACCGCGAAGCGCAATGCCGCCTCCCAGCCCCGCTTGCGGCTCCGGTAGAGCAGCTTGTAGCCGCGGATCACCAGGGTGTTCAGCCGGTCGATCAGTTGCCCGGGATACATCCGGTGCCGCGCCAGCGCGAGATCCGAGCAGGCCTCGCGGAAGCGTTTGGGCAGTTCGTCCACCCCCGGTTCCGGACGACCTTTTTCGACCGCAGTGATCTGGCGGTCGAGTTCCAGCCAGTCCGCGGCGCGACGCTCTTCAAAGGATCCCGGACTCATCGTTTTTCCTGCAGCCAGTGTGCGATCGCCATCATCCGGGCCACCCCGGCGTTCCCTTTGCTTCCCGTCAATTCACTCGCGTGATCGGCAATCTCCGCGCGCCGGCCCTCCGACCAAAGCCCCGCACGTTCCCGGAAAGCCACCACCGCCCGCACCTCTTCCGGCCGCAACGCCATCGCCGGCCGGGCCGCAGCCATCGGCGGCGGCGACGGCAGCGAAGGATCGGGCAACACGCGGTCATAGATCACCACCGTTCCCGCGGCCAGATCTCCCAGCCGCTGGAACCGTCGGGTGGCGAGACAGGTCGCCAGACCGAAACCGAGGGTGGGAAGCCCCATGATTCCATATCCCAGAAAAGGCATGCCATCCGCCATGCGCAGGAAATTCCGCAGCACGGCCTGGCCAAAGGTGATCGGCGCCCCGGAGGTCTGGACCACGCGCAGTCCCAAGGCGCGTTTGCCGGGAGTGGCACCCCGGCGGCTCGCTTCGAAGAAGACGGGGAACCACCAGGAGAGGAAGAACCAGATCAGCAGCATCACGCCACCCGCGACATTGCCTCCGATCGCGATTCCCGCGAAGCCAAGGACCATCCCTGCGACGATCAGTATCCCAAGTTGGACCGCATAGTCGATGCCAAGCGCCATGCCGCGCAGCAGCGGTCCTGCGATCCGGAGACGCACTTCCACGCCTTCCGCCAGTTCGATGGCCTGCAGCGTGTCGATCCGTCCCGCACTTTCCTCCATGATTCGGAAATCAGCCCCGAACCTACGGATTCGACCGGTTCCGTAAAGCCTCTTCGCCCGCCTTGAGGGGGATTCCGCTAGATCGGGCCTGCCCCCCCGGACAGACCCGATCAGCCACGTGCGCACTTTACCATCCGGCCGGAAGGCTCAAACCGCTGCGGCCATCTGGTTCAGGCCGCGGGTGAAAAGGCCGCCGGTGGCGATCCGCGTGAATGCTTCATCGGCATCGCTCTCCTCTTCGAGGGTCGTGCCGAGGATATCGGCATCGTCGGTGTAGCCGAGGCATTCGGCGAAGGCCCTCGCCGTGCCATAGCCGGCGATCTCGTAATGTT
>CBFGPU010000555.1:0-2880 GCA_965650715.1 uncultured Haloferula sp.
GCCCCGGCCGGAGCATTGGCGAAATCGATCGAGACCGTCTCGCCCTCCTCGTAGACCGTCCCGGAGGGCGTGAGCGTTACCTTGTTGCCGACATAGAAGGGCACGCGCGGGGCGATCTCGGTGTAGCCGTCGTTGGTGAAGAAGGCGGCGAACCACTCGCCGGCGGGGAGATCGAAGGTGAAGTTGCGGGTGCCATTGGTGCCCGTGACGTATTGCCAGGTGGTCGATCCGACGGGGCCGGGTGTATCGCCCTTCTTGTAGATGCCGATCCAGTCGGTGGCGATGCCGGGACCGTTCTCGTAGGTGACGAGGATGTCCTCGTTCGGCGGATAGACGGTCTTGGCGAGCGTGAGGGCGGGGTCTCCGGCGGTGCTGCCTTCGATCTCGAAGCTCACCGCGTCGGACCAGTCGGACCACATGGCGTTGGCATCGCGGTGGCGAATGCGGGCATGATAGCTGCCGTTCGGCAGCCCGCTCGCGACGGTGAAGCGGAGGATGTCCACGCCGGCATGGATGTTCACCGGTTCATAGAGCGGCGCGCCGGTATCGCCGTGGAGGTTTTCGACATCGCGGATCTTGTCGAACTTGAGATTGGTGAATCCTGCGTCCGCGGCGATCTGGAACCAGGTGCTGTTGAGGGCTTCGCCGCTGCCGGATTGGTAAGGCGCGCTCAGCAGTTCGAGCGGGAGCGTGACGGGCGCGGAGAAGGTATTGGTCAGGGCGGGCTTTTGCGGTGCGGCGAGGCCGAGACGGCGGTGGAAGCTGTCGATGACGCGGCTGTTGTAGTTCCAGCGCGTGGCGGCGGGGAGCTTCACATTGGCCTCGGCGTAGCAGGTGACGTCCATCGTTTGCGCGGCGAGGTCGAAGTCGAGAAGCTGCCAGGCCCAGTGGGCGATGGTCTTCTGCACGTCGTCGAAATCCACCTCGCTCGATTGGCCCCAGAATTGGTCCCATGCGGTGCCGCCCGAGATGATGTGGTAGATCGGCCACTCGCGGGTCTGGCCGCGGGCGTAGAGGTGGTGATGGGCTCCGATGTTCAGCACATGCTTCGGCGTCTCCGCGAGCATCGGCATGATCTCGCTGCGGAACCAGCCGGAGATATCGCCGACGTATTGCTCCGCTTGATAGGGGCGGTGGACGACGCTCACGCAGAGGTCGGCGGTCGCGTCGGTCTTGAGCGCATCGACCAGCGAGCGGAGCCATTGCTTCTGGGTCGCGCCGGTGTGCTCGCTGCTGGAGTGGATGAAGGCGACGTTCGCGAGCTGGTAGGCATAGTATTTCTCGCCTTCCGGTCCGGGAATGCCGGCGTAGCTGATGTCGTCGTAGCGGAAGATGCGGCCGTAAAGCGAGAGACTGGAATCGTAGTAGGTCTCGTGGTTGCCGACCGTCGTCATGATCGGGATATTCGGCGAGATCAGGCCGCACTGCTTGAAGTGCAGGTTGCGGTAGTGGTCGAGCGTGCCGACGTCCACCTGGTCGCCGGGCATCAGGATGAAATCGATCACCTCCTCGACCGGCTTGCCGTGGTCGGACTCGATCTTCGCCTTGCAGCAGGCGATGAGCTTCTCGTAGCGGTTCTCGCCGATAATCTGGTTGTCGCCCATGACGAGCACGCGCAGGCGTCCGGTCTTGGTCCCGGCGGGCGGCGGGGTGCGGAAGCGGAAGACGTCGGAGGGCGTCGTGCCATTGCGGACACGGTAGTAGTAGTAGGTCGAGGGACTGAGTCCGGTGATGCGCCCGGCGTGGTAGTGGTAGCCGGTGCCGAGCACGTCGAGCGCGGCGGTGACCGTGTGGTTCAGGCTGCCCGGGGCGGGGCCCCATTCAATGTGACCGTCGGGTGCGTTGTCCGAGAACCACGAGACCCACATCGAGTCGGGGCGCGGGGTCTGGAGGTAGGGACGGATGCCGGCGGGGATGCCGGTGTAGCCTTCGGGCAAGGCGAAGCCGCGGGTGGCGATGCCGAAGCCGCCGAGGGCGGAGATGCGGAGGAAATCGGAACGGGTCATGATACGCTGCGAAGGAAACTTGGCCCTCAGATTCCGGGTTCCACCTGGTAAACGCGGTAGAAGCGGCGCGGTGGAGCAGGATCGGGAAGGATCTCCGTGAAGGTTGTGGTTCCGCCGGCATCGGCGGGATGTCCGGTGGCAATGCGATCCCAAGTGGTCTCGGGATCGCCCTCCAGGCTCGAGGAGGCGTAGATGTCGTACTGGCGATCCGCCGCAGAAGCCCACGCGATGACCACGGTGCTTCCCGACCGTGAGAACGAGAGGACCTTGAGATCCGCCGGGGGTTGGACCACTGTGAAGGCGATCGGTCCGTGTTCGATCGTGTAGCCTTCGTCAATGAAGAGGATGGCGTAGTATTCGCCTGCCGGAAGGTTGAAGCCCAAGGAGCCCGCGGGATGCGATCCTCCTGCGGTTTTGGTTCCGTTCAGGTAGTTCCATTGGTCGGAGTGGTTGTCGCTTGGAATCTTCGTGGCGGTGTAGATGCCGACCCACGAGTCGGGGTTGCCGGTCGTTCCCGACCAGGTGGCGGTGGTCGTTTCGCCTGCCGCGTATTCCAGCTTGTCCAACGAGAATGCGGCGGTGTTCCCGGAGTCGCGGAGGACCCTCAGGGTTGCGGTGTCGCTGCTTTGGTTCAGATCCAGCGTGAAGGTGGTGGACGGATCGGGAACCGTGAAGCTGCGCGATCCAATCCCGCTCACCCCATCGGTGTCCGAGGTGACGTCGTAGGTCGTGGTTCCATCCGAGATCTGCACGGGCAGGCCGGGCGGATAAACCGACCAATCGAGGGTGACCTGGTAACCGTCGGCGGCGGTGACGATGCGGGCGCCGGGATTGAAACTCTGGATATCCCCGCCGGAGATGGAAACCTGCTTGG
>CBFGPU010000556.1:0-2877 GCA_965650715.1 uncultured Haloferula sp.
AACGTCCCCCTTTGCCGAACGAAGTCCCCGCCTGAAATCGGAGGGCAGGGAATCTAAGCGATGCGTAATGGCACGCAAGCAGCTTTCCGTTTCACCACCACTAACAGTGGTTTTTGGGATTGCCGACCCCCCACCAAGCCCCGTAAAAGCTGGAGTCTCGAATAACGCGATCCCTTAACTATCAAGCTCGCCAAATAAATCGCATGATTTTCCGTCTCGCTTCCGCCGCCGCACTCGCTGCTCTTCTCCTCTCCAGTTGCGCCTCGGATTCCGGTCTCAAGGTTCTCTCGAAGTCCCGCGTGAACGCCTCGTCGTCCGACGGTTACTCCTCCGCCTCAATGCTTTCACAAGCAGGCGGTTACACCACCGCGCAACCGTCTGCTGCCGTTCTTGCCCAGACCTCCGGCAAGCCGAAGGACAAGCACGGGATGCCCTTCTACAAGGCGTCCGACCGCACCCGTCTGGTCCGCACCACCGCCTACACCTGCTCGGAAGACGACCACATCGAGTACGGCTCGATGAACGCCGCCGGCACCCCCCTCCGCTACACGGACCGCGTCCGCAGCGCCGCCGCCGACTGGGCCGTCTATCCGCTCGGTACCGTTTTCCGCATCAAGGGCATGTCCCAGCTTTTCGTCGTGGATGACTACGGCTCGGCCCTCACCGGCACGAACACCGTGGACATCTACACCCCCAGCAAGGCCCACATGGGTGCTTGGGGCCGCCGCAACGTCGAGCTGACCGTCGTCCAGTGGGGCTCCTACGCCCGCAGCGCCGAGGTCCTCTCCAAGCGCACGCACTACCCCCACTGCAAGCAGATGTATGCCGCGATCAGCAGGATGACCTCCGGCCGCACCGCCGCCACGGCTTCCCGCTGAGTCCGCCGATGACCCGGGCCGAACGTGCCGCACACGTGGACCGGCGGCTTGCGGAGCTCTATCCGGAAACGCCAATCCCTCTCGATCACCGCGACCCGTACACGCTACTGGTCGCGGTCTTGCTTTCCGCGCAATGCACCGACGCGCGGGTGAATACGATTACCCCCGCCCTCTTCGCCCTGGCCGATACGCCGGAAAAGATGGCCAAGGTTCCCGTCGAGAAGATCAAGGAGATCATCCGTCCCTGCGGTCTCTCCCCGCGGAAGTCCCAGGCAATCCGCGATCTCTCGGCCATCCTCGTCGAGCAACACGGCGGCCAGGTGCCGGCCGACTTCGAAGCCCTCGAGGCCCTTCCCGGCGTCGGCCACAAGACCGCCTCCGTTGTCATGGCCCAGGCCTTCGGCGTCCCCGCTTTCCCGGTCGATACCCACATCCACCGCCTCGCCAAGCGCTGGAAATTGACCGAGGGCAAGAACGTCGAACAAACCGAGCGCGACCTGAAAAAACTCTTCCCCCGCGACCGCTGGAACGCCCTCCACCTCCAGATCATCTTCTACGGTCGCGGCCATTGCTCCGCCCGCGGCTGCGACGGCAAATCCTGCCTCCTCTGCAGCGAGCTCTTCCGGTAGACCGCGCCCTCCGTGCGCGGGTGGAAGCAACCTCGCCCGTCCGTCCCGACCCACCGGAGCCGCAGGCTCTTTGGCAGCCACGAAAAAGGCACCCGGGTCTCCCCGGGTGCCCGTGATCACAATCCGGGAAACTCAATCCGTATCAAGCACCACCCGGTAGAACGCCTTGCCTGCCAGCGGCGAAGGATCCGTCCAGGTCGCGGTCGTCCCGGTGGCGTTCACCGTTCCCACGACCTCCCACCCCCCCAGCGTGGTGCTGCGCTCCACCGTGAAGGTCAGCCCCGCGGCCGCCGGCCAAGTCAAGGTGTAGCCGTCCAGCGCGCCCGCGAAAACCGAGCTGCCGTCCGCCGGATCCAGGCCGATCAGGAACTCGACAAGGTTCGCGGTACCATCGCCATCGAAGTCCCCGCTCGCGGTCTGGCCAAGGTCGCCGAAACTAGCCGTTTCCCACGTATCGTCCATTCCATCGCCATCGGTGTCATTCCCGGTCACGGGAATCAGGAATTCAGAGGGAGCGAGCACTTTGTGGCTGATCCGCACTTCGTCGATACTGCCGCGGAACATGTCCGTCTGCGCATTGGCCCACATACCGCGCCCGACCGTCCAGACCCCGGTGGATTGGTAGAGCCCGCCGCTGATCGCGACGGAACCCTCCAGAACATAGCTGCTGTTCTCCGGCCACTTCACCCACAGGGAAAGCGTGTCGGCCGATACGGTCATAACCGCCGAATACCACGTGTTGCCCGCAACCGTGCGGGTGGTGAAGACCCGCTTGCGGAAACCGGCCCCGTCCACGATCGATGCTTCGATGGTATTGTTATTATTCAGCTTGAAGGCGACCGGCGACTGGCCTTCGGAATTGCCCGTGTTCGGGTAGCCGTCCTTGCCAACGAAGGTCTGCCAGTTGCCGGGCACCTGGGTGTTGAAGCTCGCCTCGATCGTCATCGCGTCGAAGTCATACGAGCCGAGGACGCTGGTGGCGGGGAGATAGACGCTGTCATTGATGTTCGCTCCCGCGGCATTCAAGGCACCGTTGAACTCCAGGGAGGCGGTGTTGATGGCTCCTGTCGCCGGAACCGGAGAAAAGGGAACCCCGGTCGTGTAGGTGGGAGCCGACCACCAGAGCCAGGTCCGCATGTGATTGCCGATACCCGAGGAGTCCAGCACGGTGTCGGGAACGTTTCCGCCGGTACCATCATAGGGCACTTCGCCCGCGGTCTTTTCCTCGAAGCGCCAGTAGGCGAGCGAGGACGGGAAGGAAGCGTTGTCGTTGGGATCGGTGCCCGCGCTGTATTCGATGAGGTTGTTGTAGTCGTCGGTATCGGGATCTCCGGCAGCCGCCTGTTTGGCGATCACCACCTCAAGCGATT
>CBFGPU010000557.1:0-2876 GCA_965650715.1 uncultured Haloferula sp.
CGCGACCGACGGCAAGCCCGCCGCGTAGTCGTATTTCGCCAAGGGAATCACGAGGTGCGGTGTCAGCGTCGCCCCGAGGGTCGCGCCCATCGTGTAGAAGCCGATCGCCAGTGCCCGCTGGCGGGCCGGGAACCATTCGGACACCGCCTTCGACGCCGAGGGCCAGATCCCCGCCTCCCCCAGCCCCAACAGGAACCGGCAAGTCCCCAGCGAGCGCATGCCTTGCACCCATGCCGTGGCCATGTTCGCCAGCGACCACCACACGACGAAGACCGCCGTGCCGGCCCGCGTCCCCATCTTGTCCACCAGCTTGCCCGAGAGCACGTAAGCGATCGTGTAGGCGAGGAGGAACATGTTCACGACGTTCGCGTAGTCGCGATCGTCCATCTGCAAGTCCGCCTGAATGGTCGGTGCCAGTGCGGACAGCGTTTGCCGGTCGACGTAGTTGAGAACCGCGGCCAGGAATACCAGCCCGATGATCCACCAGCGGAGTCCAGGGATCTTCATGCGTCAGGGAGCTTTCGCGGCCTTCGCGTCGAATTCGAAATAGGCCAGGCTCATGCACCACGCCGCCCCGTAGTTCACCCAGCCCTCCGCATGCCGGTAGGCACCCTTCGGATTGAACGGGAACATCTCCGTGCCCGGCCCCGAATCGATCGAACCCCGGCACAACTCCAAGCGCGCGCAGGTATTCTCCTGGAACACGTTCGGCCAAGTCCGGTCGATCCCCGTGAAGCCATCCTTCTTCGCCGCGGTGGCGGCCAGCCGGGGATTGCGGCCGAAGAGGGAGTCGGCGTGCGAGACCGCGAGCTCCTTCATGCGCGCCTTCACCGCCGGATCTTCCACCGCCCACGAGGCGGCGAGAAAGACCGCCGGCGCACCGGCCCAGTTTCCGACATCGTTCAGCTTCGGAATCGTCCAGTGCTTGTCCTCGTCGTAGCGGCGGAAGTCCCAAAGGTTATCCGACCGCCGCGCCGCGACTTCCGCCCAGGCGGCGATCTTTTCCTTCAGCCCCGGTGGTGCTTGGTCGGGATAGCGCTGGAGCATCCACACCAGGTTCGGAATCGTACGGTGCTCGCTCATCCGCTGGCCCTTCGTGGTGCGCGGATCGTTCCAATCGATCTTTCCGATCACCCAGGCGGCCTGCACCACGGCAGCTTTCATATAGCGGTCCGGATCGGGACGCCCGTCGCGCTCCGCCACCTCGTACATCAGCAGGTTCGGCACGATCGAATGCCCCGGCGCGTGGCGGCCCTTGTAAGGATGCAGCACGCCGCCGGTCGGGTTCTTCCCGATGATCTGCTCCACCGCCAGGTAGGTGGAGGGATCCCACCACTTGTCCACCTCGAGCGACTTGCTCCAGTTCGCCTCGCAGAAACTACGACACTTCTCGTAGAAGGATTCCGGCCAGGCCCACACCACGTAGGCGACCTGCTCCACCGTCTGGCTGTGGATCTGCCGCGGATCGGGATCCCCGCTCGGATCCTTCGTCGCCGGATTGCAGAGGTAGTAGCCCGCGCCCCAGTGGATCAGCTTCACCACGTCCGGCGCATCGGCCGCGGGCGGCTCGATCTCGGTGTAGTACTTCCGCACCGCATCCATCACGCCCTCGGGACACGGGTTGTGCGAATCGAACTTGAACGCGGGGTCGAGCACCCGCTTCTTGTCGGCTTCCCAGTCGATCTGCCGCGGCATCGCGGCCACCCGCTGCGGGTCCGCGCGATGGAACATCACCAGGGCCGGAAGAATCGCGTCGTAGTAGGTCCCGTCCCGCCACGCGCTGCCGCCGTAGGCGCTCGGGTGGGTTCCCACCACGCTGCGGGAGTCGATCAGGAAATCCACCGCCGGCTGCCAGAAGTAATCCTGCCACAGGTCCGGCTCGATCACGAAGGGATCGCTGCTGCCCGGGTTCAGATCACCGCCGCTCAGCTCGATCACGAACTCGCCGCTCTCGCGGAAATCCGAGAAATCGCCGATGTTGCGGCGGACGACACCACGGTGCAGCTCAGCCCCGCCGCTCTTCGTGCTGCGGACGCTGAATGAGGTTCCATCCGGCGAGAGCGGCGCGGTGAAGCGCTTCGGTCGACCGCTCTCGAATCCCACCTGGTTGAGAGCGACCTGGTGCTCATCGAGTGCGATGCCACGTACACCCAGCATCGCACCGCTCAGCCCGCTGCCGAGCGGCTGGAAGGGCTCTTCGGACACCACGATCTCGCGCAAGCGTCCGGCACCCGGAGCCGCCAAGCTTAGCTTCAAGCGAGTCACCGATCGTCCGGGCAGGCGGAGCCGGAGCGCGGGATTCCGGTTTCCCCGCACCTTCCCCTCCGATGGCGAGACCCACTCGCCCCCGGTTTCGAAGGCGATATCGAAATCCGCCAATGCATCGCCATCCTTCCACCCCGAGAACACATCCACCGCCGCGAAATTGGTCACCTGCGGGAACACGATCTCCAGCCACGGAGACGGGTCGGACTCCGCGGCAAGCCACCGCGACGGGTCATCCACCACCCCGTCCACCACCTTCTCCGCAGGATGGTTCGCCCGCGAACTGCTCGCTGAAGCCTTCGCGCCCTGCATGAGATTGTCAGGCGCGGACCAGCCTGTGGCGGGCAGCAAGGCCAGCGGCAGCCAGGACAAGAATCGAAGAACACCTACCGGTTGGGTCGGGCGCGGCGTCCCGCACACCATGCCGGCCGGCATTCTTCTCGCAAACCTTTCTTGCGCTTCGGAATAATTTTGTTTCATGATTGATCTGAAAAACCCACCCAACAACCGTTTCATGGCGACGCAAGTCATTTCATCATTACGCATTTACAATAGGCAAGTTCCCGCAATGCTCCGCGCGTGAAGACGTCTTTTCGCCACATCGGCCTCAT
>CBFGPU010000558.1:0-2876 GCA_965650715.1 uncultured Haloferula sp.
GTGGTGGAAGGGATCTATCGCGCGCACGACATGATGCTGCAGCGGCTGGTCGGGTTGGCCGGGCCGGAGACGGCGGTGGTGCTGGTTTCGGACCATGGATTTCACAGCGATCACCTGCGGCCGAAATTCACGCCGCGGGTGCCGGCGGGGATCACGGTGTGGCACCGGGCGCAGGGTGTGATCGCGGCGGCGGGTCCGGGTTTCAAGCGGGACGAGCTGATCTACGGGGCGCGCTTGTTGGATATCGCGCCCACGGTGCTGCACTACTTCGGTTTGCCGGTGGGGGAGGACATGGAGGGGCGTGTGCTGGGGGAGGCATTCAACGTGGTGCGAGCGGTGGAGACGGTGGCGAGCTGGGATGTGCCGGGTGAAGGCAGGCAGGTGCGGGGCTCGCTCTCCGTGGCGGATAGCGAGGCGCTGCTGGAGCAATTCGCGGCGCTCGGCTACATCGATCCGCTGGCGGAGGATCCGAGTCAGGCGGCGCGGGATACACGGCGGGAGAACCGCTGGAATCTCTCTCGCGCTTGTCTCTATGGCGGGCGATACGAGGCGGCCTTGCCTCTGTTAGAGGAGTGCCATGCCGAGCAGCCGGAGCGTTCCGACTACGGGCAACTGCTGGCGAGGACGCAATTGCAAGCGGGGCTCGTGGACGAGGCGGCGGAGACCCTGCGGGGGTGTCTTGAAAGTCTGGGCGAGGGGGTGACGGCGCGGCTGCTGATGGGAAGCATCGAGACGCAGCGCGGGAATCACGAGGCGGCGCTGGGGCACCTGGAAGTGGTGCGGGCGGCGGAGCCGGATCATCTGCATCTGCTCTTCAGTCTTTCGGAATGCTATCTGGCGCTGAGGCGCTGGGATGAGGCGGAGCAAACGGCGGGGCGGATGCTGGCGCTGGATCCGGGTAGCGCGCAGGCGTGGCTGATCCGTGCGCGGTGTCGCCTGCACCGGGGGCTAGCGTCGGAGGCCGCGGAGGCGGCGCTGGAGGCGATCGGCCTGCAGTATGGCAATCCACGCGGGCACTTCCTGTTAGGCGTGGCGCTTGCGCAGACGGGGGATTGGGCCGGTGCGGAGCGAGCGCTGGGGAACAACCTGCAGCTCAATCCCGGGAATGCCTTGGCCCACCGCGACCTGGTGCAGGTTTATCGGGCGCTGGGGCGGATGGAGGCGGCGGGGGAGTGTGAACTCCAGTCGCGCGTGCTGCGGTATGTGGAGCGGGTTTCAGGCGCGGAGCGGATGGCGGCGGTGCGGCGCGAGGCGCTGGAGAGAGCCCGGGAGCGCGAACGGCGAAGTGGGACGAGCAAGGAGGAGACGGGCGCAGAGGAAGCAGGCCGGGAGATGGAATTCACGATCGTGTCCGGGCTGCCGAGGTCGGGGACTTCGCTGATGATGCAGATCCTGCGGGCCGGGGGGATGGAGTTGATGCACGATGGCAAGCGGGCGGCGGACGAGGACAATCTGGAAGGCTACTGGGAGTGGGAGGAGATCATGGCGCTGAAGAAGAATCCGCGCGTGATCGAGAAGGCGGAGGGGAAGGTGGTGAAGGTGATCTCGGCACTGCTCCCGGCGCTGCCGCCGAAGCACCGTTACAAGATCATCTTCATGTGCCGTCCGGTCGAGGAGGTGGTGGCCTCGCAATGGAAGATGCTGGAGAACCGGGGCGCGGTGCCGAAGTCCGAGCGGGCGCATTTGATCGCGACGCAGGAGACGCATGTGGGCCGCATGCTCGAGATGCTGCGGTCGAGCGCATCGATCGATTTGCTGGAAGTGGCCTTCCCGGACCTGGTGGCGGATCCCGCTGCCGAGATCGGTCGGGTGCGTGATTTCCTAGGGGTTTCCATCACGGGAAACCAACAGGAAGCGATGGTTGCTGCGGTGAGGCCGGAACTCTATCGAAACCGCAGTGCCGCCAGGGGAGCTTAGGTTGCGGAGAGGGCGTGGTTCCGCGCAAAAAAGGGTCAGGACGCGCATTTCAACATCTGCTCCATCTTTTGAAGCGCCCTTGCCTGCGCGGGGTCCTTCCGGGATGCCGCCACGAGGCGGCTCACCGAGCCGGGATGCCCCATGGCCAGTCGTTTCGCGATCCAGTCGTTTTTCACCGCCGTGCGTCCGCGGAGAAACGATGCCACCTGAACTTTGCCCGGATCGCCCTTCCTCAGGGCCTTAGAGTTCGGACGCAAGCTATTTTTTGGAAGACGCAGGGCAGAAGGGGGACCCGGCTTCGTGCTAGGGGCGGGTTGAAGTGGGGGGCTCTTGAAAAAAAGCTTTGACGGTACCGTCCTTGCAGTGTATATGCACACCATGAGCGAGCAACGGGACATGTCGGCGGTGGAGAACTGCGTCTGCTTCAACCTGCGCCGGGGGGCGCGGGTGGTGACCCAGTTTTTCGAAGCGGAAATGCGGCGACATGGAATACGGGCTACCCAGTGGACGATTTTGCAGGCGCTAAAGGCGAAGGAAAATTGGAGTATGGCGGAATTGAGCGGTCGGCTGGGGATGGATCGCACGACCCTGCTTCGAAATCTACGTCCCTTGGAGCGGGACAATCTGGTCGAGGTCGCCGGGGGTGGGCGCGGCAGCAGCGTGGAGCTGTCAATCACCGCCAAAGGCCGGGAAAAAATCAAGGAGTCCCTGCCAGCCTGGCGTTCAGCACAAAGCGCCGCAGTCAAAGCTCTCGGTGAACCGCGTTGGTCCGCCATTCTCTCGGATCTTGAATCCGCGGCTCTGGTCCTTGGCGAGTAGCCGGTAATGGCCTCGAGCATCTGAAGGAATTAAAGACTCAAAAATGTGTATATACACACAATCCATGAAAAAAGCCGAGCACACAAGACCCGCCGAATCGTGGGTTCTCATTACGGGGGCATCGAGTGGCTTCGGCGAGG
>CBFGPU010000559.1:0-2875 GCA_965650715.1 uncultured Haloferula sp.
AAAATCGTATGACAAGAACCCGAAATCCAGTGTCCAGGCAGAATGCCATCGTCAGAATCATCTTTGGGAAACGCGACTGGGACCTGCGGAGCCAGCGGCTTGAGGCCAAGGTCACATCCGCGCTATTCTTTAGAACCCGGCAATGATCGCTCATGCTGGAACTGGTGTTGAAGCTGTTGAAGAGCGGTGCCGGCAATCTTGCCGCCTACCTTGCCGCCCATGTGTTGTTGTGCCTGCTCCCCGCGTTCTTCATTGCCGGCGCGATGACGGCACTAATCCCGAAGGCCAGCATCACCCGCTGGCTCGGCCGCCAGACGCCGCGCTTCATTTCCTTTCCAGCGGCGGCCGCGGCGGGGTCACTGATCGCCGTGTGCTCCTGCACCATCGTGCCGCTGTTTGCCGGCATCCACCGCAAGGGGGCCGGCATCGGGCCGGCGATGACGTTCCTGTTCTTCGCGCCCGCCGGGAACATCTTGGCGCTGGCCTACACCGGTAGCATCCTCGGCCCGCAATTCGCGGCGGCCCGGTTTTTACTCTGCCTGCTTTTCGGCATCGGCATCGGCTTGCTGATGGCGACGATCTTTTCGCGCGACGATGCGCAACACGATGCCAAGACCGACACGTTGTTCGCCGACAAGGCGGCGATCGGTAGCGCTGCGACGGGCGTCCTGTTATCGCTGGTGGCGCTGCTGATTGCCGGCACGTTGAAAGTCGCGGCACTCTCGGACTCGTATATCACGGTGACGCTGCCGCTGTCGTTTGCGGAGGCCTGGCAAGCGAAGTTGTTCTCTTGGGTGCCGTTTGATCCCTCGAAAGGGGAGGAAGGAGTGAGCTTGCAGGGGGCCGCATTGATCACGCTGCTTGCCGCCATCGGCCTGATCGCCTGGCGCGGACTGGAGAACATCGTCGAAGGGGCCAATCGGTGGACGTGGCTCACCCTCGGCCTGAGCGCTGCCACCTTGCTGGTTGCGACTCTGAAGTTCACTCCGCATGCCGGAGGGCTGGATCTGGGCATCACCGGCCGCGTGATGGCGGAGGCCCTGTCGCTCGGCGCGGTATTATGGTTTGCCCGCAAGCTCCCGGCCGGTAACTGGAGATCGTGGCTATGGGAGTCCTGGCGATTCGTGAAGCAAATCTTCCCATTGCTGATCGTGGGAGTGTTCATCGTCGGCATGGCGCGCGCGGTGATCCGGCCGGAGTGGGTCGAATCGCTCGCCGGGCGGAACAACCTGCAAGGCAATGCGACCGCCGTCCTGTTCGGGGTGTTCATGTATTTCCCGACGCTGGTGGAGGTGCCGGTGGCGCGCATGTTCCTCGACCTCGGGATGCACCCCGGCCCGCTGCTGGCCTACCTGATGGCCGACCCGGAGCTGAGCCTTCAAAGCATGCTCATGATTTCGACCGTGATCGGCCGCCGCAAGGCGCTGACCTATGTCGGTCTGGTGGCCGTCTTCAGCATCGTCGCGGGGTTGCTTTACGGCGGCTGGATCGATTCGACCAGAGCCACGCCGGTCGCGGCGACTGCATCCCATTTTACCCCATGACGAGAAATCCCATGATCACTATCAAAATCCTCGGGTCGGGCTGTGCCAACTGCAAGAAACTGGAAGCCGTGGCCCGCGCCGCCGCAGACTCCGCCGGAGTGTCAGCGGAGTTCATCAAGGTGACGGATCAACTCGAAATGCTCGCCTACGACTTCCTCTCCCCGCCCGCTCTCGTAATCGGAGAGAAAGTTGTTAGCGCCGGCCGTATTCCAACACAAGCGGAGGTGGCGGCTTGGATTGAAAAGTCGTGAGAAACGGACTGGCGCAGTGATTCCCGGATCGCTACTCCGAACCGGATGCCGAGGCCCTCGCGGCGCGGGCGCGTTGGACCTTGGCGAGGATTTCGCCGTGTTGAGAAAAATCCGTGTCATCCGGCTTTCCGCAGTTTTGAATCGTGCCAGCACCATGCCGCTTCTCGACGTCCGCAATCTCACCACCCGCTTCCACACGCGCAATGGCATCGTCCACGCGGTGGAGGATGTTTCGTTCACCGTTGAGGCGGGGCAGACGCTGGGGATCGTGGGGGAATCGGGCTCGGGGAAATCGGTGACCTGCTACTCGCTGCTGGGTCTGATCCCGCAGCCGCCCGGGCGGATCCATGCAGGAACGGCGATATTCGACGGGGTGGATCTGCTGAAGGCGAACGAGCGGCAGTTGCGCAAGATCCGAGGCAAGCGGATCTCGATGATCTTCCAGGACCCGATGACCTCGCTGAATCCCTTCATGAAGGTGCGGGACCAATTGACGGAGCCGCTCGAGCTTCACGAGGGACTGCGCGGACAGAAGGCGCTGGAGCGGGCGATCCAGTCGCTAGCGGAGGTGGGGATTCCCGATCCGGAGAAGCGGATCGAATCCTATCCGCACGAGTTCTCCGGCGGGATGCGGCAGCGGGTGATGATCGCGATGGCGCTGATCACGCGGCCCGAACTGCTGATCTGCGACGAGCCGACGACGGCGCTGGACGTGACGGTGCAGAAGCAGGTGCTGGATCTGATCCGCGACCGCCAAAAGGATCTGGGCACGGCGGTGATCTTCATCACGCACGATCTGGGCGTGGTTTCGGAGGTCTGCGATCACGTGAACGTGATGTATGCCGGGCGGATCGTGGAGAGCGCGCCGAAGGGGGAGTTGTTCCGCCATCCCATGCACTCTTACACGCGGTCGCTGTTGAAGAGCATTCCGGCGACGCACAAAAAGGGCGAGTTGCTCTACACGATCCCCGGGATGCCGCCGGATCTTTCGAACCCGCCTGCCGGGTGCGCCTTCCGGCCGAGGAACACGCTGGGTAAAGCGGAGCTTTGTTTGACGGACCGGCGGCCTGAGCTTGCGGA
>CBFGPU010000560.1:0-2872 GCA_965650715.1 uncultured Haloferula sp.
AGGAGAGCGCGTGGTCTCCGCACATCGCGGCGCTGGCGGCGAAGACCGGCGCGGAGATCGTGACGGTGAAGTTTTTCGGCAAGACGCCGCAGTGGTTCCATCTGGCGGGAGGCATTCACCCGATGGTGCGGACGGCGCTTCTGCCGCGGGTGTTGCTGGCAATGCGGGGGCAAACGGTGCGGTGCAAGGCCGAGAGACTGGAACCCGGGTGCCTGGATGGGATGGACGCGGCAAGCGCGGCGGCCTGGCTGAGGGCGAGGACGATCTCGATGCGCGATTGAGCGGCCCCATGTGACGAGAATGTCGTCGCGGCGAAATCGACCGGCGTGACGACGCTAGGTTTCATCGTTTCTACCGATGAACACGGCGATTTCTTCGATTCGGGAAATCGGGCACTGCCGGACATGCTGGGATGCGATTCAGACATGAACCCTACTTTCCAACCCATCGCCGGACCTGCCGATCCGGTGGAGATATCGGCGGAGATCGCCCAGCTCGCGAAACGCGGACCTCTTGCTTCGCAAGGACGGCTCGATGTGTTCCTTGCCGCCGCGTGGGAGATCCCGGCGATCCTGCATGAGATCGGCCGCCTGCGCGAGGTCGCCTTCCGCGCCGTGGGCGAAGGTACCGGCAAGGCGCTCGATCTCGATCCCTTCGATGCCAGCTACCTGCATCTTTTCCTCTGGGACCGCGAGGCGGGGAAGGTGGCCGGCGGCTATCGCCTGGGCTGTACCGATGTGCTGCTCGCCGCAGGCGGACCAGGGGCGCTCTATACCTCCACGCTCTTCCACTTCGAGCAGCCCTTCCTGGACTTCCTGCGGCCCGCGCTGGAACTCGGACGGTCCTTCGTGACACCGGAGTACCAGAAATCGATCCACCCGCTGGCATTGCTGTGGCGGGGGATCGGGCGCTTCGTGGCCGAGCGGCCGAGATATGCGCGGCTCTTCGGGCCGGTGAGCATTTCGAGCGACTACACGGCGGCCTCCCAGGACTTGATCGTGCGCTTCCTGCGCGACCGGAGGCAGGACGAGGCGATGTCCCGCTGGGTCCACCCGCTGCATCCCTATGGCGGGCTACCGGAGGGCTCGGGCATCAGCGCCTGCCTGCAATCGATCGAGGAAGTGTCGGCTGCGGTGGCCGCCGCGGAACCGGATCACAAGGGCGTGCCGGTGCTGCTGCGGCAGTACCTGAAGCTGAACGCCACGCTGCTGGAATTCAACGTGGATCCGGATTTCTCCGACGTGCTGGACGCGCTGGTGCTGGTGGACCTGCGCCAGGCACCGGCGGCGGTGCTCGCGCGCTACATGGGCGAGGCGGGCTACGATTCCTTCATGCGGGCGGCAATGCGGAGGGTGGCGTAGCGCTGCGCTAGAAACTCCAAAATCTAAATTCCAAGATCCAAGGAAGAGCCCTTCCTGCCGGCTTGGTCGATTTAATTTGGGTCTTAGGGTTTGGAATTTGGAACTTCCGCCCGCCCGCCTTGACAGGCTGGCGGGTCCCGCGACGTTGATGGGCCTGCGATGAAGCCGTTGCTTGCCCTGATCCTGACGCTTGGTTCCGCATTTGCGGCACCGGAGGCAACGAAGGGCGTGGAGGTGGAACTGGTGTCGGAGCAAACGGCGATCACGGCGGGGAAGACCTTCACCGTGGGACTGAAGATCCATCATCACGAGGGCTTTCATACCTACTGGCGGAATCCGGGGATCGCCGGGGTGCCGGTGAAGCTGGCGTGGCAATTGCCGGATGGCTTTACCGCCGGGCCGATCCAGTGGCCCTATCCGGAACAGAGCATGATGGCGATCCATCCGGTGCACGGCTTCGAGCGGGACGTGCTGCTGATGGTGGAGATCACGCCGCCGGAGAAACTGGGGGTGACGCGTGTGGACCTTAAGGCGACCGCGACCTGGATGGCCTGCGCCGACGGGTGTTATCCGGGGAAGAAGGAGCTTTCACTCGCGCTGCCGGTGGCGGACACGGCGGCGGTGGATCCGGCGCTGGTGGAGGCCTTTGCCCGCGCGCGCGCCGAGGTCCCGCAGACCTTGCAGCACTGGAAAGTGGAGTTGATTTCGGCGATGGATGCGCCGGAGATCAAGCTAAGGCTGACGCCTGCCAGTGATCGGGCGGTGGTGCCGGAAGAGGCGTATTTCTTTTCGGCGGACGGACAGATTTCATCCGCTCCGAAGCAGAAGCTGGAGCGCAAGGACGGAGGGGTGATGGAGATCACGGCACCGCGCGCGCAGTACGGACCGAAGGGCCGGAAGGACTTGCCGGGCGTGCTGGTGGCCAAGACGCCGCTGTGGAAGGACGGGCCTTTGTTTGCCGCGGTGCAGGCGGGCGAGGTGGAAGACGGGGATGGCACGGCGGAGGGGGCGGCGAAGAAGTGCGAGTGCGAGGAGTGATCGATTCGCATGCTTCGCCCTCGTCGGAGCCTGCGGGCTGCGAGCCCCTCCCCGATGTCCGCGGGCATCGGCCACTCTCAAAAAAAATCCCCGGCCGCTGCGGAGCGGACGGGGATGGGGAAATCGTTCTGCTTCGGGCTGCCGCGGCTTACTTGGCCTTCACCTTGAGCACGCCCTGCATGAGCGCGAAGTGGCCGGGGAAGGTGCAAAGGTAGGGGTAGTCGCCCGGCTCGGCAGGGGCGGTGAAAGTGATGGTCTGGGACTCGCCGCCGCCCAGGACCTTGGTGTGCGCCACGATCGCCTTCTTCGACTCCTCATCGGCCGGAATGTAGTCGGTCGCGGCGGCTTGCATCGCCTTGGTCGCGAAGGCCGGGATCGGGGTGCCCGCCTTGAGGATCACGACATTGTGACCCATCGCCACCTTCTGCAGCACGCCGATGTGCTTGAAGGTCAGGGAGACCTTCTCGCCCGCG
>CBFGPU010000561.1:0-2865 GCA_965650715.1 uncultured Haloferula sp.
GTGATCGGAACGGGTCAGGATGCGGGCTTCCTTTTCACGCCGGACACGAGCCTGAGCGCGGGGATCATTGCCACCGGGAACGGGCAATCGATCACCTATGCGATCTCCGGCCCGGCGGGTAATCCGAACAACGCGCCGGCATACCGGACCTTCCTGGACTTCGGGGACACTCCGATTTCTTCCTTCAGCATCTATTCCTTCTCGGACCGCGACAACGCGCACCGGGTTTCGATTTTCCAAGGGATCCTGGAGGTGAATCCGACGCCGGTGCCGGAGGTTTCGGGGATGTTGCTCGGGATGATGGGGATGGTGCCTTTGCTGAAGCGGCGGAGGAGGTAGAAGAGAGACGCTTTCCGAGCCGCGACCTCCTTGCCCCCCTTCAGGGGGCCTAACCTGTGATCCGGCCCACCCCGGGCGTTGCCCCGGGGCTATCCTCCTTGCCGCCCCCTTGGGGCTCTTGAGAGTAGCTTGTGAAAGCTTCGGGAAGCGGGCTGTGAAAAGCCCGCAGACATTGAAAAGGGGCGCGAGACGCACCCCCTCCTTGGAAGAAAACCCGCCGCGGTAGAACCGGGCGGGCTTTCGGAAGGATCTTGTAGCGGAGCCTCAGCTATGGTGGCGGCGCTTGAGGCGGAGCTGGGCCATGGACTTGGCGATGATCGCCTGAAGATGGGCGACTTCCTCCGCGTCGTGGTCGTGGCTGATGCCGGCAAGCTGTTCCTCGGCGCGCTTCATGGCAGCTTCGACCTTGGCTTCGTCGATCTGGTCGGCATCCGCGGCAAGGTCGGTGAGGACATTGACGCGGTGCTCGGTGACTTCGGCGAAGCCGGTGCCGATCGCGAGGCTGACGGTCTGGCCGCCCTTTTCGTAGCGGAGCTCGCCGGGCTGAAGCGCGGTCACCAAGGCGGCGTGGCCATCGAGGATGCCAAGCTCGCCATCGGCCCCGGGCAGGTAGACGTTGCCGACGGTGTCGGAGAAGATCTTCTTCTCCGGGGTGACGATTTCGAGGTGGAGAGCCATGGAAAGTTGCTAGGTTCTAGTTTTCAGTTTTCAGGTTCAGAGTCCCGGCCTTTGCCTGAGAACTGGACACTGAAAACTAGCAAACTCCGGAGTTAGTCGCGGGAGACGCTGTCGATGCCGGCCTTCATGTAGAAGTTCCCTTCGGAAACATCGTCCCACTTGCCGTCGAGGATTTCGGCGAAGCCTTTCACGGTTTCCTCGATGGAGCAGAGGGCGCCGGGGACGTTCGTGAAGATTTCGGCGACGTGGAAGGGCTGGGTGAGGAAGCGCTGGATCTTGCGGGCGCGGAACACGGTGAGCTTGTCCTCGTCGGAGAGCTCGTCCATGCCGAGAATCGCGATGATGTCCTGGAGGTCCTTGTAGCGCTGGAGCACCTGCTGGACGCCACGGGCGACGCGGTAGTGTTCCTCGCCGACGACTTCCGGCGCGAGCGCCTTCGAGGTGGAGGCGAGGGGGTCCACGGCGGGGAAGAGCGCTTGCTCTGCAAGCGAGCGCTCGAGCACCACGGTGGCGTCAAGGTGAGCGAAGGTATTCGCGGGAGCGGGGTCGGTAAGGTCGTCCGCCGGCACGTACACGGCCTGGATCGAGGTGATCGAACCCTTGTTGGTGGAGGTGATGCGCTCCTGGAGACCGGCCATTTCCTCGGAGAGGGTCGGCTGGTAACCCACGGCGGACGGCGTGCGGCCGAGAAGGGCGGACACTTCGGAACCGGCCTGGGAGAAGCGGAAGATGTTATCGACGAAGAGGAGCACGTCCTGGTTGGCCTCGTCGCGGAAGTGCTCTGCCATGGTCAGGGCGGAGAGGGCGACGCGGAGACGGGCACCCGGAGGCTCGTTCATCTGGCCGTAGCAAAGGGCGACCTTCGAGCCATCGGCGGAGAGGATCGGGTTGCCCTTGTCATCGAGAGCGACGTGACCCTTCTCGTCCTTCTCGGTGGCGATAACGCCGGACTCGATCATTTCCCAGTAGAGGTCGTTGCCCTCACGGGTGCGCTCGCCCACACCGGCAAAGACGGAGAAACCACCGTGCGCCTTCGCGATGTTGTTGATGAGCTCCATGATGACGACGGTCTTGCCGACGCCGGCACCACCGAACATGCCGCCCTTACCACCCTTCAGAAGGGGGCAGATGAGGTCGATGACCTTGATGCCGGTCGGAAGGATTTCCGTGGTGGCAGACTGCTCGGTCAGCGACGGGGCGGCGCGGTGGATGGGAGAGCGCTGATCGGGATGGGCGAGCGGGACGTTTTCGTCCACGAGGTCGCCGGTGACGTTGAAGATACGGCCGAGGACCTGCTTGCCGACCGGCACGGCGATGGGCTTGCCGGTGTCGGTGAGGGTCATGCCGCGCTTGAGGCCGTCCGAAGCGGACATGGCCACCGCACGGACCCAGCCGTCGCCAAGGTGCTGCTGCACTTCGAGCACGAGCTTGGTGTCGACGCCGTTCAGGTTGTAGCAGACTTCGAGGGCGTTGTAGATCCCGGGAAGCGCGGTGGCTTTCGAGAAGTCGGCGTCAACGACGGCGCCGATGACCTGGACGATGGTTCCTTGGTTGGACATTTCCGTTATCAGTTAATCGTTATTCGTTATTGGTCTCTCGGGCGCGGTCATCAGTCCAATAACTGATAACCAATAACAGAGATCTTCATTCCATGGCCCGCATGGCCGTGGTGATTTCGAGGAGTTCGGCGGTGATGGCGGCCTGGCGGAGCTTGTTGTATTCGAGGGTGAGCTCCTTGATGAACTTCTTCGCGTTGTCGGTGGCGCCCTTCATGGCGACCATCCGCGCGGAGTGCTCGGAGGCGCGGCTCTCGACCAGCATCTGATAGACCTGGAAGTTGATGTAGAG